>JBIKMI010000030.1:0-16436 GCA_044359285.1 Kiritimatiellia bacterium | reverse complement strand
ATTACGCAGGATCAGGTCGCGGGCCCGGAGGAGAAGATCATCGAAATCAAGGACGCCCAGGTCGCCTTTGCGGGCCCGGACCCCTTTTGCACACTCCTGGGCCAGGGTCAGGAAGGAGATCAAGAGACGGGCCGCCTCTTTCCGCTGCGGGTAGGAAGCAAGTTGGACGAGGGTCGCCTGCACCGAGCTTCGCATCTCCTTGAGATCCTCGCTTTTACCCCAGGTAATTTTGGTCAGCGGGATTAAGTTTCCGGCGGCCTCTGCCACGGCCTCCGGGGTGGGTGATTTTTCCAGCTGGCGGATCGCGGTCTGCAGGGCGCTGGCCATGTTCTTGATGGTGTTACCGGTGACGGCGCTGGCCTTGAGTTGCAACGGACCCAGCAGGATTTGCAAGGCCTGGAGGCGGGGTTCCGTCGGGGTGAGGACGAGGTCGGCCGGCGTGGCATTTTCGAGATCAATTCCCCAGGTGGCGCACTGGGTAATGGTCTGAAGCGCGGCTTTGCTGATCTGAGCCACGCCGTGGCCTTCACAGAGTGTTTCGATATCGGCAAGATAAGCCGAGTGATCTTTTCCCAGCGCCTGGCGCAGGGCCGACTGGGCGGCCTCGCTGCGCAAGACCGCGGCGTCCGCCTCTTCCAGCACCGTGAGGGTCGGGGAGAGCCCCAGCTCCAGGGTATGGCGGGCGAGGATCTGCTGGGCGAAGGAGTGGATGGTTGAAATGGTGGCGCCGGAGAGGCGGCGCAGCAGGCTCCAGCAGAAGGCCTCGGTGTTGGAGTCGCCGGCGACCAACTCCTGCTCGATGGCCTCGGTGACGCGCGACCGCATCTCCGCCGCCGCATTGCGGGTGAAGGTCAGCATCAGGATCCGGTCGGGCGGGATGCGCTGGCTCCCGTCAAAGATGGATCCGGCGGCCACGCCGGGCAGGGACCGGTCGTCCGGCGGATAGGGGCGACCGAGCAGGAGGGCCTGATAGAGACTGACCACCTGATGGGTTTTCCCTGTGCCGGCAGAGGCAATGAAACGGATGTTCTGGCAAGGCTTGCTCATGATTTCACCCTGTCATAATCAGGATCAAAGAGAAGAGTTTGAACAGCCTCCTTCGCCAAGGCTACGGAGGCCAGGGAAGCACGCAAAGATCGCAAAGATGTTTGCGGCGAAGACGCCGCAAACATTGAATATGTTTTTCGGAATTCAAGCCCGGTGAATTTTCGCCGCAGGCGCATCAACTTCCTCCTTCGCGGTCTTTGCGTGCTTCTGTTCAAGTTCTCTCCTCGTTTTCGGAGTCGGGGAGCAGGCTGGCATAGTGGCGACAGCCGCCGGCAAAGGCACAGTATTCACAAGCGATAGGGGCGACGGCAAACTCGCCGCGCTCATACTTGTCGAGTGCCGCAAAGGTGCTGGCGGTAAAGGCGGCCATCAGTGTGGGGGCCCCATTAAGGAGCTCCTCAAGGGGTTCGGGTTCCAGGGGTTGGCCATCCGTCGCGAGCCAGCGCTTCTGGCAGTCCTTGATCAGGTCATCCGCCGCCAGGGAGTAGGAAAGGTATTGCATGTAGATGGGGGTCACCAGCGGAGCGGCAGGGGCAAAGCGCGAGGCGGCGGCCAGGGCGTAGGCGGGAAGCTGGCAATCTTCCGCCTTGGCGATATGGTCGGCCAGGGTGGCGGGGGAATCCTTGGCCTTGGATTGGCCCTTGTAGTCCACGACGATGATGGCCCTCAGAATCTTCGCTGCATCAAACACCAGATCGACGCGGTCGATTTTGCCGTGAAGCCTGACCACGCGGCTGGCATCTGAAAGCGATGTGAGTTCAATAGAGGGAGCGTCGGCCTTTTTCGAGTGACTATTGAAGCCGAACTCGAGCAGACAGGGAAAGCGGCGTAGCGGCTGGCCGTCTTCGGAGTCCGACAGCGTGCCCGGCAGAGCGGTTGGCTCAATGGCCGTTCGGACCAGGTTGCGGACTGCGCGCTGAACCCGGCGGCACTGGAGGGTCAGTTGCTCCGGGGCGCCCAGCATCCATTTTGCATTGCCGCGGGTCGCCCAGGCGAGAAGGGTCTCGGAAAGCGCGTTAAAAAAGGCGAGGGCCCGGTCGCCCTGGGCCGGTTCAAGGGCGGCCAGCGGCAGGGCCTCGGCTGACGGGCGGCTGCCGCCCTCCTGCAGATGCCAGACGCCGTGGCGGTCAAGGATCGCCCAGTCAGGTGTGATCAGGTCGGCATAGGTTCCCGCGATGGTACGGAGGCCGGGAATCGGGAGGGAGGGGGGCGCACCCTGCAGCAGGTGGAACCCCTCGTTCATGATGAAGTGGATTGCGGTGCCGAAATCGCGGGGACTGGCCTCCAGTTCGTTCCGTTCAATCGGTTCCACGCCGGCAATGTACTGGAGGTAATAGCGGTAGGGACAGGCCACCAGTTGCTCCAGTTGGGTGGGGCTGAAGTCCATCGGGCCGTCCTGTGCCGGTTTGATTTTGGTCCATAAGTCCGGAGAGAGAATGCCGGCGTATGCCCCGCCTGTAGGCCCGCTGCTGGAGAGTTCGCCCAGGTCAGTCTGAGCCTGACGGGTGAAAAATGACTGGCGTTCATGTTCCACCTGGATGCCATGGGCCACATGACAGGCCAAGGGACCCGGGGTGGCAGGATGTGGAGCGGAGCCCGGGCCGGGCGGGGTCTCGCCCGGTTGCTGGGCGAGGCGTTGCCAACGTTCATCATCCGCCCGGCATAAGCCGAGAGGGACAGTTCCGAGAAACGATTCGCCGGGGAACGGGCGTCGCTTGTGAGGGATCAGGGCGTGGTGTTTCCGCCAGTGGTCCAGCAGGTGGGGGGCGCCCCGGGTGAGGCGCCAGCGGTCATAAGGGTCGGGCGGGAGATCCGGCAGGGTGGTCCAGGTGGGCCATCCGGTCAGGCGCCAGAGGGTGCTGAAGAAGACCGAAGGTGTGAGCTCCTTGCCATCCTCGCCATGGCGGCGATAGGAGAACACAATCCGTTCCCGGGCGGCGGCCAGGGTGGTGAGAAAGAGGATGTTTTCCTGACTGTTGCGGACTTTGGAAGCGGCCAGGGCGGCGGCGGGGAGGGGCCCCTTCTTCAGGAGGCGTTCCCGGAAGGCGATGAGTTCGGCATCCGGAAAGAGCGGACTGGGCGTAGGGAGCTGGGGGAACTCGCCGGCATTCATTCCAGCCAGAAGCACCACCTTGAAGTGAAGGCCGGCGCAGTCGAATGGATTGAGGATCCACACGCCGGATTCATCCGAGGGGCCCGGCGAGACGGTCAGGTTCTCGAGGGCACGGCTGATCAGATCGACAATGGTGGCCCAGTTGATCGAGGTGTCGGCCACGAGCGTATGCTGGCGCAGGGACTCCAGCATATCGAAGGTGGCTTCGCGGGCCTTGGCGTTGAGGAGTCCCGCGCGCTGGCCCAGGGGATCACCGGGTTTCGCTTCAGGGCCGGGGTCAGGAGTGAGCTGCTCACAGCGCTTCAGCAGGTCGGCAAGCCCCTCCTCAAGGGTTTGGATTGCGGGGTGGCCGAGTACGGCCTTGTAGAGGGCGATGACGGCATCCGCTTGCGCCCCGGCGGCGTCCCGGGTTGAAAAATTCTGATTTTTGGAATACGGGTTGGTGTAGTAACTGATGAGCCGGCGACCCAATTGCTTGGGGTCATCCAGCAGGGGCTCCGCACCGGAGCGGAGAATATCGTCGGCCAGGGCGGCGGGATCCGCGAGGCCGAGCCCCTGCCAGTTGAGCCAGGGGCTTTCGAGCAGCGCGCAGAAGACCTCCCGGTCACGGGTGGCGGAGAAGCGTGCCAGGTTGAGAATGGTTTTGACGACGGGGATGGCCAGCAGGGGCACGCCGCGGCGGAAGTAATAGGGGATATGGAAGCGGCTGAAGACATCCATGATGGCATCGGAACAGGCTCCGAGGTTACGGGTGACGAGACAGAGCTCATCGGGTCGCAGCGGGTCAGGCCGGTCGTGGAGCTCCCACGCAATCCGGCGGGCGAGATCCTCGATTTCACCATAGAGGCCCACGGAAGTCGAAAAGCCGACGCAGGCGCGGGCCGGTTCGGCGAGGGCGCGGTCCTGCATGGCGTAGCCCTCGCGCAGGCTGGTCAGCTCCTCGATGGCGTCCCGGGTGGAGGGGGCTTGAAACGCGAGCCCATCGATATCCTCACTGCCGGTGGCGCCTTCAAAGAGCAACCGGCCGGCCCGGGTCATCAGATCCTGCGCCCACCAGTCCTGTTCATGTTCCGAGAGAATGTGGTGCACGCGCACATGATCCTGACCAAGTTGGGTGGAGAGGGCTTGAATCACGGATTCCTGAAAGGGGGCCACCCAGCGGACAGAGATGAAGGCGAGGGTGGCGGCCTGTTGCAGGGGTTGGGGCCAGAGTGCGCGGGGAGCGCGGAGCAGGGCCAGGATGGCGGTGTTGACGGCCGTATCGTCGGCGACCTGGAGGGTTTGGCAGACGTGGGTGTAGGCCTGGTAGAGGGAAGCGAGATCGGGGTTTTTCGGAGAGCGTGTGTCACGGGCCAGCAGGGTGATGAAGTCGGTGGCGCGGTTGGCCAGTGGCGCGATCGTGTCGGTCAGTTCCTCCAGGGTTTCTTCCAGGGCGGCCGGGGTGAGGGCCGTGAGCATGGAGTTTTCGGGGTGGGGGCTGGCCTGGAATTTGGCGACGGCTTCCACGATGGCGAGTTCCCGGTCGAGATCGGTGATAGGGCGCAGGGACAGGCCCCGGGGCCCCTTGAGGAGGCCGGCGCGGGCGGCTGACTCCGCGCAGAGGCGCAGGAGGGAGCCGAGGGTCAGATGCCGGCGGCCATCAAAGAATCCCTCCCGATCCAGGGTCCGACGCTGAACCTGACGCAGGGCGACCGCCGTCGGGTAAATGATCAGGTCCGGGCGCGGGGGCCGGGATGTTGCTTTAGACGTCATAGCCCATGATTATTCACCAGCCAGCCATAAAGACAATTCATTTATCATGAGACGCTTGAGGCGCAGTATTCAGAATCAGATATATTCTGGATTCTGAATACTGAATACTGAATACTGAATACTCTCTTATTGTGTTGATGTTTACTTTGAAGGTGTTGACGTGAAGGAGGCTGAATGAAAGCGATGCGACTGACCGGAATCCGGAGTATGGAAATGCAGACGGTGCCCACGCCTGCGGTAGTGCGGGATACCGATGTGCTGATTCAGATGACGCGGGTGGGGGTATGTGGCTCGGACGTCCATTACTATACTGTTGGCAAGATTGGCAGTCAGGTGGTGGACTACCCGTTCACGGTCGGCCATGAGGGGGCCGGGATGGTCAAGGAGGTCGGTGCGGCGGTGTCCCGGGTCAAGCCGGGCGATCATGTCGCCATTGAGCCCGCGATGCCCTGTTTTGAGTGTGATCAATGTCTGGCCGGCCGGGAGCATACCTGTCGTAAACTCCGGTTTCTGGGATGTCCGCAGCAGGCCGAAGGGTGCCTCTCGGAGTATCTGGTGATGCCGGAGACCAGCTGTGTCCGCTTGCCCGGGACGGTGAGTGATGACGAAGGCGCCTTGTTGGAGCCGCTGGCCATCGGGGTGTATGCGGTGAAGGGCTCGATTCCCATGCGGGGTGCCACGGTGGGGATTCTGGGGGTGGGTCCCATCGGATTGAGTATTCTGTTGGCAGCGCAGGCACAAGGGGCCCGTCGTATCTATGTCACCGACAAGATCGAGGCGCGCCTCGTCATGGCGCGCCAGGCCGGCGCCCACTGGGGCGGTAATCCCGATAGGGGTGATGTGGTGGAGTTGATTACGCGGCAGGAGCCGGCGCAGTTGGATGTGGTGTTCGAGTGCTGCGGGCAGCAGGAGGCGTTGGATCAGGGAATTGAGTTGTTGAAGCCCGGCGGGAAATTGATGGTGGTCGGCATTCCGCCGACGCTTGAGCGGGTCTCCTTCCAGATCGACGCGATGCGGCGCAAGGAGCTCTGTTTGCAGAACGTCCGGCGCCAGAATCACTGTGTGCAACCGGCTCTGGATATGATTGCCCGCCGGGATTTCGACGTGAATATCATGGTTACCCACCGCTTCCCCTTCAGTCAGACCCAGGCCGCCTTTGATCTGGTGGCGGGTTATGAAAAGGGGGTGGTCAAGGCCATGATCGATTTTTGATAGTGATGTCGGGGTGACTCCGTGCTTGACGGCTACGTGCCCTCTACTCCAGAATCCTCCCTTCTTTACGCACCTGTAGCTCAATTGGATAGAGCGTCAGCCTCCGAAGCTGAAGGTTGCAAGTTCGATCCTTGCCAGGTGCGCCAGTTTCCTTCTGTCCCAGATCGCAATCTCGCCGGGAAGATCGCCTTCCATCAGATGTCGGGGTACTCCTTCACCGTGGTCGGGGGCGTTCAGGTCAAGGTTTATGGCCAGACCTGCGTGCGAGAAGGCGGGTGTCAAGGGGTATAGGGTTGGTGATTGACGGCCACAGCCCCAGGGGCGGCCAGGCTTGACCAGGTGGGGACGCCCATCAAGCTCCTGACCCGCTCCTGAACGAGGAGGGCGCGGCGATGGGACAGGGGGATGGTCTCGGCGGCTTTCTCGTCATAAAGATTTTTCAAGAGCGAGCTGTAACAGGAGGGTTTCTGTTTGGTGTCCCTCCACATCCGTACATATGACAGATATCGGCCGTAATCGATATCGACGTCGGCGGCTGACATCGCCTCAACAGACTCCACGAGGGCGGCGAGGCGGGCGGCGTTGACCGCGGGGTGCTGGGCGAGCCGGCGCGAATAATCCAGCGTCGTGACCTGTGTGTTGAGAATATGGGGGGCGCGGGTCACATTCAACCCCTTCCACCCGGCATTCAGCCAGGCAAACGTGGCCACCGCTGTTTCATTTGAGTTCAATGCGATGTAAAGGCTGACAGTCGTGGAGCAACGGATCTGTGAGAGCATCCACGTCATGCCAGTTAGATTCAGCCCGGGTTTTTCGCTGTAATAGAACAAGGCCTGGGGGAGGGGGCCTACCGGAACGCCGCGGTGACTGAAGGTGGAGGGGCCCAAGGTGCCAGCGCATGAGAACAACACATCATGCTCATCGATCTTGCCGCGCACAAAGACGCGTGCATTCGTATAAGAGAAATAGCAGCCCGATTCGGGATTGGGGGTGATTTCCTCAATTCCCGTCATGCGCGCGGTCACATACTCAAGTGTTCCTGAAGGGCCCGCTTCAATGCAGGCATAAGCGTGTTGCATCTCGTTGGTGTTGAGGCTGGAGGTGTAGCGGAGGGCGGTGGGGAAGACGGCATAGTCGGGAATGCCGGGATGGAAATTGAGCGAGAGGTATTGGGTCAGGGGGACTTTCACTTTCACGATATAGGCAGAGCCTGCCGCTCCGTCCCGTTTGGCGAGTTCCCACCCGCTATCCGTGGCGCAGGCATTGCGCACGAAATCGACCAGCGGTTTGACCAGGACGGGAGAAAAGGGTGTCCCGGAATCGGTCGCGAAGGAGCACAAGGCCTCCATTGATTTACTGACTTCCGGAGGGACGGGACGCATGGCCTCAGCGATATCTTGAGAGGATGGGGTTGAATCGTTGGTGTTGCTCCCGCAAAGGCCTGTCGTGGCGATAAGCACGAAAAGCACGGCGGAGGTGATTAACCACCGTCCTTTAAATAGTGGCATCGGTTGCATCATCCAAGTGCCCTCCCTTGAGGTATTTCCGTGTTTCGCGCGCGATCAGGCCCGAGAGCAGGAGGAGGGAAATCAAGTTGGGGATCGCCATCAGGGCATTGGCCATATCGGAGAAATCCCAGACAAATTGAAGGGTCAGGACGGAGCCGGCATAGACGGCCAGGATCCATAAAATGCGGTAGGGGTGGATCGCCCGTTTGCCCCACAGATATTCAGCGCAACGCTCGCCGTAATAGGACCATCCCAGAATAGTGGAAAAAACGAAGGTCAGAAGCCCTACGGTCAGCACGATCGGGCCGATACCGGGCAGGGTGTCGAAGGCGGCTTTGGTTAGAGCGGCGCCTTTCAGGCCGGTGAGGGCGGCTGGGGCTTTCATGACGCTGGAGACAATCACCAGTCCGGTAATGGCGCAGATGACCACGGTGTCCCAGAATGTGCCCGTTGACGAAACCAGAGCCTGGCGGGCGGGGTTTCTGGATTGTGCGGCCGCTGCGGCGATCGGGGCGGAGCCCATTCCCGATTCGTTGGAAAACAAGCCGCGGGCAATGCCGAAGCGCGCGGCCATCACGATCGTGGCCCCCGCAAATCCGCCCCCGGCCGCGGTGGGCGTAAAGGCGGAAGAGAGGATCAGTTTCAGGGCGGGGACGAGATAGGAGGCGTTGAAATAGAGGATCACGGCACAGCCGATGACGTAAAATATTGCCATGAACGGCACCAGGAATTCGCAGCAGACCGAGATAGACCGGATGCCGCCGAGAATGACCAGTGCGGTGAGTCCGCTTAGGATAAGCCCCACCCAATGGGGCGAGAGGTTGACAGTTTCTTTAGCCAGTGCGGCGATGGAATTGGCTTGGACCATGTTGCCGATCCCGAACGAGGCCACCACCGTGAAGAAAGCGAACGCCAGTCCCAGCCATTTCAGTCCCAGTCCCTTTTCCAGCGCATACATGGGGCCGCCGAGCATGGTGCCATCGGCGGTTTGAACCCGGTATTTCACGGCTAAAAGCGCTTCCGAGTATTTGGTTGCCATGCCGAGAACGCCGGTCAGCCACATCCACAAGACGGCCCCGGGTCCGCCTAAAGCCACAGCCGTGGCGACGCCTACGATATTGCCGGTCCCGATGGTCGCCGCCAGCGCGGTGGTTAGTGCGGCATACGGGGAAATGTCGCCAAGGGCATTCTTTTCCTTGGTGACGGATAATTTCAAGGCCTTAAATAGATGCCTTTGCATAAACCCCGTCCGGATCGTTAAAAAGATATGGGTTCCAAAAAGCAGGATCAGCATGGGGGGGCCCCAGAGAATGCTATTCGTGGCGATGATCCAGTGGTGAAGGGTTTCAATCATGGAGGCGGGGTCCTTTGAGCGGGGTGAGAACGGCGGGGTTGTGTCGCATATCGTTTTCAAGCAGAGCGGTCAGACGGTGATAAACGGGGCCGGGTTTACCGGTTCCGATCGGGTGTCCATCGAACTCCACGCCTGCCACCACGTTCAGGGTCGTGCCGGCAATGATCAGTTCGCGGGCCTCGAGGATATCCTTGTGGGTAATATCAGCCAATCCGGAAAACGACAGGACGCCTTCCCGCACGAGTTCCTGCGACAGGGCCATCGCCCGGAGCATGGTGGTGCCGGTGAGAATCCGGTCGAGGGCGGGGAATAAAAGCCGGTTGTCGCGCGAGACGATCCCCATGTTCTCAGTGGCCCCTTCGGTCAGGAATCCGCGCTCATCAAAGCCCATGGAGAAGTCGAATTTGCGGTCCACAGCCTCTTTTTTCATCAGCACATTCGGCGCATAGTTGCAGTTTTTGATTTTGGCCATTTCGGCCGATTTGGCCGGGATGGCGCTGGTGCAGAGCCGGGCGCCTTCGGGATGCAATGTCATGAAGGGGGTGCCCAGGGCGGTGATGACGACATAGAGCTGGGGGGCCGGGCATTCATAGGGGTTGACGCCAAAGCCACCTGGTCCGCGCGAGACATAAATCCGGATCATGCAGGTGGGGAGTGCGGCGGCCCGGGCGGTTTCGATGATGGCCTGCTCGAGTTCGGCAAGGCTGACGGGCAGGTTGAGTTCAATGCCCCGTGCCGAGTTGACGAGCCGTTCCAGGTGCGCGGTCAAGTTGTAGATATGGCCATCAACGGCCTTCAGCGCCTCAAACACGCCATCGCCGCGGTGCACCATATGGTCGTCGATAGGGATCAGCATCAGCCGGGGATCGGTCACAATGCCGCCGTAGACGCTGGAGTACATGGCGTAATACGTCTTCTGGTAAGGACGACCCAGGGCCTCCACGAGCGCCGGCCAGTCCGCAAGTTCAAACCGTTTCATCGGTTGATTATAACAGGCCGATGAGTCCGGAAGCCAGATTTTATGGAATAAATATTTCAGGCGGGAAACGGGAGAACTTGATTCCCGTTTTGTGTGACACTATGATTAACCGATATGAGTCATCTGGAAAAAACTCAACGATACCATGTGATTGCCTGTCATGTACTGTGGCGCGAGTTGTGTTACTACGCCTCCCTGTCGCCCCATGCTTTCACATTTAATTTCGTCAAGCAGGGGTTGCATAATACCCCGGAATTGCTGAAGGTCCAGCTGCAGGCGGCGGTGGATGAGGCGCCGGAGGAGTGTGAAGCCATTCTGCTGGGGTATGGCCTCTGCAGCAACGGGGTGTCGGGCGTGGTGTCACGGACCAAGAGGATGATCATCCCCAAAGCCCATGATTGCATTACCCTGTTCCTGGGCTCCAAGGAGCGGTATCGGACCTATTTTGATGCCCATCCGGGGACCTACTGGTACACGCCTGGCTGGGTTGAGTGTTCGGTACAGCCCGGGACGGGGCGTTACGAGCTGTTGCGCAAGGAGTATGTTGAAAAGTATGGCGAGGAGAATGCCGATTTCCTGATGGAGATGGAGCAGGGGTGGATGAAGGAGTATAACAACGCCGCCTATGTCGATCTGGGGGTCGGTGATACCGTCCGGCACAGGGAGTTTACCCGGGAATGCGCCCAGTGGCTGGGCTGGAAATGCGATGAACTCGCCGGGGACGCCTCCTTGATCAGGGATTTTGTAAATGGGCAATGGGATGCTGACCGGTTTTTAATCGCGGAGCCCGGCCAGGCCATTATGCCCTCGCATGATGAACAGGTGTTGAAGACCTAAGCGTTGACTTATTCATGGGGATGTCGTTAACCTGATGATCAATTTCAATTTTGAAGGGATTAGCATGAAAATATTGTTATGTGGTGTGCTGGGAGGGGTATTGGCGCTAAGCAGTGGCTGTGTCACGATGGTGGACCAGAATACGATGGCTCAGCAACAGGCGGATATGGAGAAACTGCGCGAGAATGTCCAGCATATCCAGGAGAAGATCAACGGGCTTGAACTGGAACAGCAGAATCTCCAGCGTGATATCGGCTCCATGAAGGGGGCACCCAAGGAGGATATGCTTGTCCGGAACCGGCTCGATACGCTGGAGCGGCAGGTGCAGTCGTTGGCGGCCGGCCGTGACGCAGACCGCAAGCAGATCGTCAATCAGGTGGCGTCCATTGTCGGGTCCTCTGGCAGCAGCTCGTCGGGGAAAGCGACCTCCTCCTCACGGAGCAGCGCCCAGTCCGGCTATGAGCATGTGGTGGAATCCGGGCAGACCCTGTCGGCGATTGCGGTGGCCTACAAGGTCAGTGCCAGTTCCATCAAAAAAGCCAACTCCATGAAGTCCGACACCCTGCGTGTCGGTCAGAAATTGTTCATTCCGAAGTGATCCTCAGGGGATCTTGATGCATGTAATCATCGTTTCTGCAGGACTCTTCCTTTATCTGGGAGTGATGAGCGCGGGGTGTTTCGCTGAAACCCATCCGCCCGGCGTGATGTGTCAGAATCCCTCGTTTGATTTCGGTGCGGTGTATCCCGAAACAGTGGTGACGAACGCCTATGTGCTGACCAATCAGGGGCCGTCTGTGGTGAAGATCCTGGCCGTACGGGCCAGCTGCGGGTGTACCACGGCCATAGCCGCTACCAATGAGCTGGCGCCGGGGCAAGCCACCACCGTGGAGGCCGTGATTAATTTCAAGGGGCGGCGCGGGCATCAGGCGAAGTCGATTATTGTTGAAACGGATGATCCCGGCAGCCGGCTGGTGCGGATGGAGTTCAGCGGGGAGGTGATCGTCCCGATTTCAGTCCAGCCGGAGGGGCTCCATTTTGGAACCATGGGTGAGGAAGGGCGGCTTGAGCGGGAGATCTTGCTGACGGCCGTTCCGACGAATTCCTTTCAAGTTTTGTCGGCTCGATCCGCTGCCCCGCAGATGACGGTTACCGTCGAGCCCCGCGAGGCGGGAAAAAAGTATCTAATGAAGGTGGTATGTGACGGGCCGCGCAAACCGGGGAGCTTCATGACCTCGGTGGAGGTGGAGACGGATCTGCCCCGGATGAAGCGGCTCTCCATTCCGGTGGCCGGGTTTGTGGCAGGAGATATTGTGGCGGCCCCGGCCTCCTTGTTGTTGGTCGCTTCGGGCACCAATGTGCCCAAAACGGCCTGGGTGAATCTCTGGTCGCCGGCCGGCAAGCCGTTCAACGTCTTGAAGGTTGAGCTACCCGGGGAAGGAATGACGAACTCGGTGCTCACCTTGAGTCCCGATCGCAGTCGGTTGGAGGTTAAAACCTGGGGGGCCTTGACGGGGCTCGATGGCAGGGCGATCCGGATTGAAACAGATCTGGCCTCCATGAAGGAACTCCTTATCCCCGTCAAGGTCCTCTCCCCCCGCTGAGGGACGCCAAGGCTGTAGCGGTTTAGACTGTAGGCTATTAGGAAAAACAGTAAAAAGTGACTTTTAAGATTTCGCAATTGTCTCGGCGTGAAAACAATCAGAAACATATGACTTTACTAACAGTCTACAGCCTACAGCCTAAAAACCTGAGGCCTATGGGCCGCTTATGAATGTGAATGAGCCTCTGTTAAAAACGAATCTTGAGCAGGAGTATCCCGATTATTTGCGGGATGAGTCGCGCCGCAGAGGGCGGGCGGACGGCCTGTGCTTTGCCCGGACAGAAGAGGAGATCCGGCAGGTGATGGCGGGGTGTCAGCAGGCGCTGACCCTTACGACCCAGGGTGCCCGGACGGGGGTGGCGGGCGGGGCTGTTCCGGAGGGCGGCTATGTGGTGAACCTCAGCCGGATGAACCGGATGACGGCACTCCGGTATGAGCCCGGGCGGGATGAATTCTTCCTGACGGTTCAGCCAGGCGTGGTGTTATCGCAGCTGAGAACGGCATTAAGCGCCGGTGAGTTCGATGCCGCCGGCTGGAGCCCGGAGTCCCTTGCCGCCCTGGAGCGGTACCGCCGGAACCCCTCCTACTTCTTTGCGCCTGATCCGACCGAACTCTCAGCCTCTCTCGGCGGGATGGTGGCCTGTAATGCGTCAGGGGCCTGCTCCTTCCGATATGGTGCGACCCGGAACTATGTGGAGATGCTGGAGGTGATGCTTCCTGATGGGGACCTGCTGATCCTGCGCCGGGGCGTGGAGAAGGCGCAAGGGCGGAGTTTTTCCATCAAGACGCGGGCCGGCCGCCTCATTGCCGGGCGGTTGCCGGACACGGTCATGCCGCAGGTTAAGAATGCCGCCGGTTATTTTGTGCAGGACAATATGGATCTGATCGACCTGTTCATCGGGTCAGAAGGGACGCTTGGGCTATTCACAGCCATTGAGTTGCGCCTGATTCCGGAGCCCGCCTGCCGTTGGGGCATCGTCAGTTTTTTCCCTACGCCGGGTTTTGCGGTCTCCTTTGTGCAGGCGATCAGAGGGGGCTCTGGAGAAACGAGCCCCGTGGCCATCGAGTACTTTGACCGGCATTCCCTGGATTTGCTTCTTTACCAGAAACAGGAGCAGGGCGCGTTCACTGAAATTCCGGATATCCCGCAAGGCGGCAGTCACGCGGTGTATGTTGAATATCATGGGGCGGAGGAGTCCTTGGAGCGGGCGATGGAAACGCTGCTGGATCGGATTGTGAAGGCCGGCGGGCTGGAGCAGCACTCCTGGATGGCTGATACCCCACAGGAGCTGGAGCGGCTCAAGGCGTTCCGGCATGCGGTCCCTGAGGCGGTGAACCGCGTCATTGATGAACGCCGTAAATCCGAACCGGCGCTGACAAAGCTGGGAACCGATATGGCGGTTCCGGACGATCAGCTGGGTGCCGTGATCGACCTGTATCGCGAGGGGCTTCAGAAGAGCGGGTTGGATCATGTCATATTCGGGCATATCGGGAATAACCACCTGCATGTGAATATCCTGCCGCGGTCGCTGGAGGAGTATGAGCAAGGGAAAGCCCTTTATCTTGATTGGGCCCGCCGCATTATTGCCATGGGTGGAACGATTTCGGCGGAGCATGGGGTCGGGAAGTTGAAAGTGGCGTTGCTGCGTGAAATGGTGGGGGAGGAGGCGATAAGGCAGATGCGGGAGCTGAAGCGCCTCTTTGATCCCGGCGGAATTCTCAACCGCGGGAATTTATTCAGGGCATATTCACACGAGTTGTAACTCTCTGTAGTGCAAAGGCAATCACTCTTTAGTCCTGCAAGGAGAAGAGAAGATTTTGAACAGAAGCACGCGAAGACCGCGAAGGAAGAAATGGTTTTGCCTGCGGCGCTAACACTGTATGGAGTGGAATTTTAAATATTCTCAAGCGGGTGCGGCGTATTCGCCGCGCCCGCCTTCGCGATCTTTGCGAGCTTCTGTTCAAAATTCCTGGTTTTGTTTTCCATTATCGGGTTAACCTTAGTTCTCAGAATGGCCATATTGACAAGGATTTGCAGTTGTTCGTGAATATGCCCTGGGAATTTATTCTGAAACGCGCTTTTCCCCTTTACGGAATCGCTTATGAACCTTAATGTCAGACCCAGGTAAGGCGATGGTATCGCGTGGTGCGTCAAACCTTAGACAGGGGTTTTATGACAGGGTCTGAAAACGGGCTTGTATTGATTCTGGGTTGCGACCAGGGCGAGTGCGAACTGACGCGCCTGCTGGAGGTGTCCGGTTTCAAGCTGAGGCTGGTTCCTTCGCCCGACGCCCTCCTCTATGTCGCCAAAAGTATTTCCCCGGATGTGATCCTGATCCATGCCGTCAAAAGCTCGTTTAATTATAATTTTATCAGCAGCCTCACTAACGACCCCTTTACGGCCTTGATCAGCACGCTGGTCGTGTCGTCGGCCAGCGCCCGGGAAGACCGGTTACGGGCGATCCAGGCAGGAGCCGATGATGTCATTACCCACCCTTTTGATTCTGATGAGGTGTTGCTCCGGTTACGTAACGCCGTCACCCGGACCCGGCAGGCCCGCCAGTTAAATGAGGATGTGGTCAGGATTCAGCAACTTGAGGAGGCGCGGGCCGAATTGACCAAGTTGATGGTGCGCGACATGAAAACGCCCCTCACTGGTCTGGCTGATCTGCTGGAGATGGCAGGCGGAACGGCGTCCCCCCCTTTCAAGATGGATGCATCCCGGTTTGTCAATGAAGCGCTGGGTGCCACTGAGACGCTGGAGGAATTGATTGAGTTCTTGATGAGCGTGCGCAAGATGATGGCAGGCGAGGAGATCCCGCAAAAGCAGTCGCGCGACATCCTGGAGTTATCGCGCCGCGTGAGCGAGGCGCTATCGGAATCGGCTCAAGCGGTAGGCGTTAGCCTGACGGTGGAAGGGGCGGCCGCGACGGTGGAGTGTGACCCGGCGCAGATGAGCCGGGTGATCAGGTATTTATTGCGATTGGCGATTAAGTCAAGCCCTGTTGCAAAATCCGTCAAAATTCGGACCGTGCGCCTTGCGGGGCAGCTTAAAGTGATGATTATCTGCGAGGGGGGGGCGGGAGATTCAGTCGTTGAGGCGGACGGCCTGGGGCTGACCTATTGCCGGTTGGTTGCCACCGCGCACGGCGGGGCCTTTGGTGTGCCCCTGAACTCAGGTGATTCCGCCTACTGGTGGGTGACGCTGCCGGAGCCGGTGGGGTTGAGGCCGGAGACCGGCGCGGCGGAAGTGCCGATGCCGGTCACGATGGAGCGGTCCCGACGCTATCTGGGAGAGCTGACCGCAAGAGTTACTGATCCGAAAAAACGCTCGCTCATGTCCCTCGGAACCCGGCAGCAATTTATCGTTGCCGTCGCACTGATGTCGGTGATCCCCCTGCTGGCCTTCGCCTATGTGCTGGGGAATGCCTATATGACACGCTCGCTGGACGTGGGTACGATCTATTTCCTGTTGCCCTCCATTGTTTCGCTGATGGCGCTGGGTGTGATGTTGTTGGCGCGCCACACCATCGAGGTCGGCCGGCTACGGCAATATCTCGAGGAGATCTCACGCGGGGGGGCTCCTCTGGTTACCGCGACACATTCCAGTGCGGATTTTGCGGCCATCCAGAGATCGCTGGGTGCCGTGATCAAGCAGGGGAGCGAAAAAATGAAGGTGATGGAGGCCCAGTCCAGAGCCCTGGTTCAGGCTGAGCAACAGCGGGTCATGTCGGAGACGGTCGGTGCGGCCTGTCACCATCTAGGCCAGCCTGCCACCATTATCCGGGGCTATCTGGACCTGATGAAGCGTGCAGAGGTGTCGCCGGAGATGAAGGCGATGATTCAGGAGTGTCAGGCAGCGACCGAAGAAGTGGCGACCGTGTTGTCCCGTTTGAAGGGGGTGGGGCAATACGAGACCGAGATTTATCTGAAATCGACGGAAACGCGAACCGGACACAGTGATGAACGGATTCTAAAGATCTAGACGGGTCTCAAGGCAATGGGTTTGCCCAGGATTTCAGTGGCCACGATAT
>JBIKMI010000029.1:0-16485 GCA_044359285.1 Kiritimatiellia bacterium | reverse complement strand
CGGTCCAGTTGCTTGTGTCAGCTGTCGGTTGCACCGAGGCAAAAGCCGGATGTCGTGAGTGTCGGGTCGTGCGGGATGCCACTGAGGGGGACCGGGTGCGCTACAGCGAACAATGGGATTCCGAACCGGCATTCCATAGACATCTGAAGTCGGATGAGTTCCACCGTGTGCTGGTGGCGATGGAGTTGAGTTGCGAGGAGCCGAAGGTGGTGGTTGGCAATCTCACCGGACACCGGGGCATTGCCCACCTTCAGGAGATGCGCGAGATGAAGAATGAAAGCGCCGTATGAACACGGTGGCAGGGGGATATGATCCATGACGATGTTGGGAACTAAGGCTAAAAACAAGATAACACAGGAAAGTGGTGAAACATGAGTAAGATTCGGATTGTGACGGCTTTTATTGCGGTGGTGATGGGTTTGGTGTTGCTGAGTGCCTGTACGTCGACGAGTCAGATGCGTGGCACGAAGGCGACAGGGTTTCTGGGCGACTACACCCAACTGCGTAAAGGTCAGGGGGACGAAGCCCAGATGGTCTACATCCGGCCTGGCGTGAAATGGGCGTCATACAACAAGATCATCATTGATCCCATCACGGCTTATGCCATTCCGGGTAATCCCCTGGCCGAATTGCCAAAGGATCAGCTTAACGCGCTCGTTGGGTATCTGTATTCGGCATTACGGGAGCAGCTGGGTAAGGACCTGCAGATTGTGACGACTCAGGGACCGGGCGTCCTGCGCCTGCGGGTGGCCCTCACGGAAGCCGGCGCCGGTAGACCTGTCCTGGGTGTGATGTCCAGCCTGACACCTCCCGGCATCGCGATTTCGACTCTCAAGACCGTCATTACCGGCAGCGGAACGGGAACAGGGTCCGCGCGCGTCGAAATGGAAATGCTGGATTCCCAGACGCGGCAGCGGCTGGCCGCCGGTGTAGATGCGCAGTCGGGCAACAAGCGCGACTTCTTCGGCAGCTTCAACAAGTGGGATGATGCCCAGGATGCGTTTGATGGCTGGGCCATCAAGCTTCACGCGCGCCTCATGAAGTTGCGTACCACTGGAAAGTAATTACCGGAAAGGGTTGATCATGGCAACAGCGGAGCCAAAGACGGCCAACGAGCTGGCGGGCGAGCGTACGGATCTCGCCGTGGACAGGACCATTATGGCGGCCGGCCGGAACCTGATGGCCTGGATCCGGACGGCGTTGTCCATGATCAGTTTCGGGTTTACCATCTACAAGTTCCTCCAGGCCGCTGTCAAGGGAACCGAGGTTGGCTTGCTGAGAGCGGAGGGGCCGCGCCGATTGGGGCTCTTCCTCATCGCCCTGGGCGTGATTTCGGTCATCCTGGGGTCCGTTGAGTATTTCCAGACGGTCAACCGGCTCAACAAGATGTCGGGCACCCACCACAAGGCAATGAATTTCACCTTTGCCGTGGGGATCCTGATCGGGCTCCTGGGCTTGTTCCTGTTCTCCACCATCCTGTTGCATGCGGAGGTGTTCTGATGAATGTCGAGCACATCAATACGGCCATCGAGTTCATGGTCAGGTCGCTGGAGGTCATCGGCGTTGCCGTGATCGTGGTGGCGTTCCTCCATGCCTTGGTGCGGGGACTCCGGCATTTCGGGCAGAAGCGGGAGGACGCCTACGACCGTCTCAAAGTCTATATGGGACGGGCCCTGCTGCTGGGGCTGGAGTTTCTGGTGGCGGCGGACATCATCCGGACCGTCACGATTGCACCCACGAAGGACAGTTTGCTGTCGCTGGGGTTGCTGATCGCCCTCCGGATCATCCTCGGCTGGTCCATTGCCGTGGAAATCGACGGGTGCTGGCCGTGGCAGAAGGCCAAACAAGCAAAGAAGGAGCTGTGATATGGAAGAGATCTGGCAGAGAATCATCGAGAACTTGTTGGCCCGGTTCGATGGGCCGATGCATTTCCGGTTGATCGTGCAACCGGTCATGGCGCTCTTTTTCGCGATCCTCGACGGAGTCAAGGACGCCAAGGCCGGTAAACCGGCTTATTTCTGGGCGATGGTGACAACCCCGGAACACCGCAAGGAGCTGCTGAAGGACGGCTGGAAACATTTCGGCAAGATCTTCATCCTCGCGATCATCCTGGACCTGGTCTACCAGTGGAAGGTCAATCACATGATCTATCCGGGCGAGCTGCTGATCACGGCGCTATTCCTCGCCGTTGTCCCCTATGTCCTGTTGCGCGGCCCGGCGAACCGGATTGCACGGCTCTTCATGAAATGATGCATGAACGCTTACTCCATATGGCGATGGCGAGGCATTAAGAGAGGAAAGTAATCAGTAAACAGTGAACGGTAATCAGTGAACAAAGGAGAATGAATCATGACCAGTAAACCCAACATTCTGATGATTGTGACCGATCAGGAATATGCCCACCAGCCCATGCCGGCGGAATTAGCCTTGCCCAGCCGTGACCGCATTCGCGCCCGGGGAGTCACGTTTAACAACCACCAGTGCACCACCACCGTCTGTACGCCCTCCCGCTCGGTGATGTACACCGGGCAGCATACGGCGCGCACCCGCATGTTCGACAACACCAATTTCGCCTGGATCGACGACATGAAGGCCGATCCGAAAAACTTGCCCACCATCGGGCATATGCTGCGTGATCTGGGCTACCACACCGTCTTCAAAGGCAAGTGGCACCTCTCGGAGTTTCCTGCGAAGGGTTCCCGTGAAGCGATGGAGCCCTACGGCTTCTCCGAGTACCAGGATTGGGGCGATGTGCAAGGCGGGCCGATGGATGGAGTTACGAAAGATCCTAAGATCGCGGATGAGGCCGTCGGCTGGCTGGCGAAGCGTGCTCCCGAAGTCGCCGCCACCAAACCTTGGTTCATGACCGTGAACTTCGTCAACCCCCACGATGTGATGTTTTTCGACACCGACGGCGAAGAGACGGTCCAGTCCAAGGGAATGTTCCCGATCTTTGACGCGCCCGATACGCCGCTCTACCGCCAGAAATGGCAGACGACCTTGCCGGCCTCCTTCTTTGACGACCTGGAGAAGCAGCCAGCGGCAGTCCGCAATTACATGCACCTGTGCGACATTTATTATGGCCGGATACCGGTGGAGCGCCGGGACATGTGGCACAACCATGTCAACTACTACCTCAACTGCCATCTCGACGTTGACCGGCACATCGGAGCGGTGCTGGATGCGCTGGACGCGAGCGGCCAGGCGGACAACACGATCGTCATTTTCACGGCGGATCACGGCGAGCAGGGCGGCGCCCATCACCTGCGCCAGAAGGGCAGCGTGGCGTTTCAGGAGACCGTCAACGTGCCGTTGGTGATCGCCGATCCGCGCCACCCCGGCGGAAACCGGACGGATGCAGTGGGATCGCATCTCGATCTGGTGCCCACGATCCTGGCGTTTGCGGGCCTGTCGGAGGACGAGCGGCGGAAGCGCTACCCGCTCCTGAAGGGCCATGACCTCTCGGGCGTGGTGAGCGATCCCGCTACCGTCGGGCCTCGCGGCAGCGGCGCCAAACCCGGCAAGGGGAGCCTGATGACCTATGATATGATCGCCACTGTCGACGCGGAATGGTTTAGCCGCAACGCGACCAAGGTGTTTGACGCAGCCGCCCACCAGGCTGGCCAGGAATTCCATCGCGGCATGGAGGCGTTCAAAGGCCTTGTCAAGGAGATTGGCGTACCTAACCTCGAGAAGCGGGAGTTGTTCCGCGGCATCTTCGATGGCCGCTACAAACTGGTCCGTTACTTCGGGATGGGGCACTACAACCTGCCGGCATCGGCCAAGCAGCTTCTGGCCGACAACGATGTTGCCCTCTACGACCTGCAATCGGATCCGGAGGAGATGGATAACCTGGCCAACCCGGCCCATCCCAAGTACGACGAAAAACTGCTGTCGGCCATCAACGAGAAGCTCAATGCCCTGATCCGAGAGGAAATTGGGGAAGACAAAGCCATGTTCACCCCGCCGAAGAAATGAAGGACGGAAACAAACGAACTAGCAACATAGAGGAAAGGGGATTTTGATGCCGACACTAAGATGGACAAGGGCGTTGACGGTGTGGATCGCGGCCACGGGCGTGGCCGCCTCGGCGCAGGAGGCGGGACCGGATCAGGCGGCGGAACTGGCCAAGAAGCTGGCGAATCCGGTCGCGGCCTTGATCAGCGTGCCGTTGCAGTACAACTACGATGAGAACATGGGGCCGGAGGGCGACGGTTCGAAGTCGGTGTTGAACATCCAGCCCGTCATCCCGTTCTCGATCAGCGAGGAGTGGAACCTGATCACGCGCACGATCGTTCCGCTGATCGACCAGCAGGACCTTCCGGTAAAGGGCGAGGACAAGTCGGGCCTGGGTGATGTGACCCAGAGCTTCTTCTTCTCCCCCAAGGCCCCCGTCGGCGGATGGATCCTTGCGGCCGGGCCGGTGGGGTTCTATCCGACGGCGACGGATGAACTGCTGGGTGGCGAGAAGTGGGGGGCGGGTCCGACGGTGCTGGGATTGAGGCAGACCGGGCCCTGGACCTTCGGGTTGCTGGCGAACCACATCTGGTCCGTGGTCGGCGACGATGAGCGCGGCGACATCAACGTGAGCTTTGTCCAGCCCTTCCTGTCGTACATCACCAAAACCAAAACGACGCTGGGGGTCAACACCGAGTCCAGCTACGACTGGGAGAGCGAGGCGTGGACGGTGCCGGTGAACGTGTCGGTTTCACAGCTCCTGAAAATCGGCCCGCAGATCTTCCAGGTCTCGCTGGGGGCCCGGTACTGGGCCGAGTCGCCGGACAACGGGCCCGAGGACTGGGGCGCAAGGCTCGGGGTGACGTTCCTGTTTCCAAAATGAGGTTGGGAAAACCATGACAATCCCGGAATTCAACTTGTTCGGAGGGCCCCTTCACAGGCTTGGCCGCCGATTCGGGCTGGTCCGGGGCCATGATACCTTCCGGCTGGGGGTTGCCCTCGGGATTTTGGCGTGGAGTGGCCTGGTGATGTTGGCGCTCATGAAGGGAGTTGGAGGCAAGGTCTTTGCCCTGGACGCCATCGGGGTTCATGTCCGCTTCCTTGTGGCGATTCCGTTGTTCTTCCTCTGCGAGACCTGGGTGGGGCCCCGGATGACGGAATTCGTGCGCGATATCGTGAGCAACGGCGTGGTGCCGGAATCCGGTCGGCCCGCCCTGGTCGCGGTCATCCGGCGTGTCGACCGGCTGAAGGATCCCTGGCTGGTGGAGGTTCTCTTCCTGTTGCTGGTAATCGCCTTTGTCCTTGTCGAGCCCCTTCTCAATATTCCGGGCAGAACGGGGAACTGGGAACTGCTGCTGACGGAGTCGGGGGGGACGGGGGGGCCGGTCCTGCGATGGTATTTCTGGTTCTGCCTGCCGCTGTTCAGGTTCCTGCTGCTTCGCTGGATGTGGCACCTGGCGCTGTGGTGCTACTTCCTCTGGCGCGTACAGCGGCTCGACCTGCATCTGGTCCCGACCCATCCCGACCGCGCTGCCGGACTGGGCTACCTGGAAGTCGTGCAGGAACATTTTTCCACCCTGGTCATAGCCTTTTCCGCGGTATTGTCAGCCACCTACGCGGAAGGCCTTGCCTCGGGCGCCATGGCCTTCGAGGCCCTGTACCGCCAGATCCCCCTGGCTTTGCTCCTGGTGGCGCTGCTCTTTATCGGTCCGCTATTCATTTTCTCGTTCAAGCTGTGGGATCGCCGGATCACGGGATGGCGCGAATACATGGGAATGGCCTCCCGCTATGTGAACGCGTTCGACCGGAAGTGGATCAAGGGCGAGAACCCTTCCGGAGAAGCCCTGCTGGGCACACCGGACATGCAGTCGCTGGCGGATCTGAACAACAGCGTTACGGTCGTGCGGGAACTGAGTTGCGTGCCCGCGAGCCGCAGGCTGGTGCTGGGGCTGGCGGCGTCCGCGATCCTGCCGATGTGCCCGCTGGTCTTTTTCAAATTTCCGGTCAGCGATGTGGCGGCCCGGCTGTTCCAGATGCTGACGGGATTGTAGGGGAATGACAGGATCACGAACTTTGGATAGGACGCGGGAATGCTTGAAACGATGAGGACGGGAAACCCATGAGTGTTGCACTGATATCTGCCGTTATTGCAGGCTGCTTTTGCGGCTCTATCCTGCTTGCGGCCCTGATCCGCCGCTTGTTGCCTGAGCATCATCTCAGCGATGAGACCAAGGATGCCGTGAAAGTGTCGATGGGTCTTGTGGCCACCATGTCCGCGCTGCTGCTGGGGCTCCTGGTCAGTTCGGCCAAAGGCTCCTATGACCAGACCCGGCTCGAGGTCATCCAGATGGGGGCGAAGATCACTTTCCTGGACCGCGTGCTTACCCTGTATGGTCCGGAGACCGCGGCCCTGAGGGACGGTTTACGTTCAGCCACCCGGGATGCCGTGACTCAAATGTGGGGCGGGGATGAAAGCCGCAGAGCCAGTTCCCTGGCCAAGGGAGACGCCTTTTATGCCGCCGTCCAGGCTCTTTCCCCGCATGACGACCTGCGGCACTCCCTGAAGGCCCAGGCCCTGGGGCTGGTCGTGGAAATCGCGCAGATGCGCACCCTGCTGCATGCCCAGTCGGTGACGACCATTTCCCGCCTGCTGCTCGTGGTCGTGGTCTGCTGGCTCTCCATCATTTTCTTCAGTTTCACCCTGTTTGCGCCGGCGAACGCGACCGCTAATGCCGCCCTGCTGGTGGCGGCACTTTCTGTGGCCGGGGCCATATTCCTCATTTTGGAGCTCGATGGGCTTTTTACGGGGGTCATCAAGGTCCCCAGTGAACCCCTGAGCAAGGCTTTGTCATGTTCAGTACCGGAGCAGGATGGGAGCCCGCTTCGGGTGGGTTGCATGGGTAACCATGGGGAAGGAGGTTTCAGGGCAAGCGTAGCGGTTTAGGCAATGATGGCGAAACGTGTGGATTGCGGAATTGTAATTTTGAGTAGAGCAAAGAAACAAAGAAACAAGGAGATAAGAGATGAAAGCGATGAAAATGAGTGCTGTGGTGGTGGCGGTGCTGTTGGCCGCCGCTCTGTCGGGGTTCGCTGCTGAACCCAAGGGTTGGCAGTTCGAGGTCACGCCTTATGTGTGGGCTGCGGGGCTGGAGGGCGATGCAACCGTGCAGGGGCATACGGTCACCGATATGATCAAGTACGTGGATGCCGCGGTCTCGATTCTCGGCGTGGCCCAGTATGATCGGTTCCTCCTCTGGGGGCAGATGGATTATATCTCGATGACGACCGATCGTCTTGATGCGGATGAGCGGCCTCATGCGGGATCACTCGACGCGAAAATGCTGCTCGGCGAGGTGGCGGTCGGCTATCAGTTTGACGGCTTCGCGGAAGGCCAGACATTCGATGTGCTGGTTGGTGCGCGCGGGCTCACGATGAAGACCGACCTGAACGTGTATGACAAGGGAACGTTCAGCAAGGAATCAAACCTGTTGGATCCCATCATCGTCCTCCGGCCCAGCATCCCGGTCTTCCCGTCGAAGATCAAAGGCCTGCGGTTCAATCCGACGGTGGCCATCGGTGGCGGCGGGGACTCGGATCTGGTGTATGAACTGGAGCCGCAGTTCCAGTATCAGATCACGCCGAATGTTGTCGCGCGGCTAGGGTATCGCACCGTCGGCTACAAGTTCAAGGGCGACCACAACTCGGATAACGAGCTGAACATCAGGCTGTCAGGATTGATCGCCGGTGTCGGCGTGACGTTCTAAGGTAACGGATGACAGGCAGGAAGGTGGAGTAAATGCCACCTCCCTGCTTATTGCGAAGAACCGATGAAGTGGCTCAGGCAGGGCTTGACGGTGTCGTTGATGTTCCCTGAAATACGCCTGCCCAGGAGATCCCGTGAAAACGAAGCGTTTGCTAAACCCCCATGTCGCCCTGTTCCTGCTGGTTATGGTGCTATTTGCCCTGTCGGGCTGCCGGATCCTGGTCGGCACGGTCGCGGTAACCGTCGGGGCCGTCGGGTTGGTCGGCTATGGTGTCTACAAGACCGGTGAGGCCGCGGTGACCGGAGTAGGTTCCGCCGTGCGCAGTGTCACAAAGGGGCACGAGTCGGTCGTCTTCGTGAATGGGGAATTCAGTTCCCGGTGCGAGGGCCCCGTCGAGACCGTGTGGCTGGCGTCGGATGTCACGCTGAAGGCCAATGGATTCCGGTCGGTGGTCGGGAGCCGGGATGCCCTGTCGGGGGTTCTGAAAGCGGTCACGTGGAATGACCAGGAGGTCGTCGTGCGGCTGGAGGCGTCGGGTCAGGACCAGACCGAAGTCCGGATCAGGATCGGCCCTGAAGGTGATCTCAAGAAATCGGAAACCTTGTACCAACTGATTGTCGCGGAGCTTTCCCGGGCACGCGAGGCAGGGGGACGGAACAGCCTATGAAGAGGATCCATCAGGAAAGTCTACTTGTGCTCGCGATCTGTGCGCTGCTAACAGGCTGCCAGACGGCGAAGGACGCCGGCGAGGTGAGCCCCATCGAGGGCTTGAAGAATCCGTCCATCCATATCCTGTTCGACACGACGCGTGCGTTGCCGGTTACGGGGACCTTCGGATGGGGTCTGAGCCTGTTGCGCGTGGATTCTGCGCACCGGGTACTGTTGTCGGAGGTCGAGGAAAGGGTACATCGGTCCCTGCTGGAAGCCCTGCCCCTGGAGGGGTTCACCTATACGAATAGGGAGCCGGACTATCTTGTGGGCTTCGCGATCCTGGCGGGGGCTTCCCTCAAGGAGGAGGAACTCAACCGTTCCTACGGGAGCCTGCTCAAGTTCCCGGCACGGGAGGGGAGTGTCCCCGCGCTCAACTATAACGCCGGCGTAATCCTGCTGGATATCGTCGAACGCAAGAGCGGTCGCCTGCTCTGGCGGGGCGCCATCCAGGCTGACATCGAGGTGGATCTGCCTGATGCCAGGAAGCAGGTGCGGTGCGACGGGGCGGTCAGGGAGCTGCTGCGGCACTATCCCGTCATGGCCGGTTCGCGGTGACGAGAGGCAGCGGGGATGTGAATGTCATGACAGGGGAAGGAATTCATATGAGGTATGATAATGCAAGGGATTGAGTCCATGAAATGTCGGGTACGGTTCATATCAATTCGAGGGGTAGCCCTGTTGGGGGCGCTGTTCATGTCCGGGTGCCTGTCCGACAACCCCGGCTCAAGAAGCATCGCCTATGTGGATATCCTCTCTCAGGACGCCAAGTCGGTCAAGGCGGCCGCGGAACGGGTGTTCGCGGACGATGGCTACAAGTTGGTAAAGCAAACTGAAGGGGAGCTGGTGTTCCAACGGGAAGCCACGCAGCGTGACCAGGTCATGTACGGGACTTATGGCGAATCCCTTTCGATGGGCGTCGTGGTGTTCCTGGAGCCCAGGCGCCAGGGCGGCATCCTGGTGCGGGCGGACGCCTATGCCCTGCACCCGAACAGCAAGATCAAGGTGCTGAGAATTGCCCGCAGGCCTTACCAGGACCTCCTGGACCGGGTGAAGGCCAGTTTCGCGATATCAGGCGGTGTTCAGTGAAAAGCAAAGTGTGACGTGCTCGCGGTGCCTGTGGACGCGAATGAAGGACTGGAAAGGAGGGGATGTCGTTGAAAACCACATGGTTCCGGTATATCGCGCTGGTCGCGTTCGGACTCTGTTCCGTTCAGGAAGGGATTTGCGCGGAGGCGTCCTCGAACACGACTAGTCAGGCCGAGGCTTCCCGTCCATCGGGTGACGATCGATCCCGGGGCTTGTGGTGGGAAAACGGGTTGCAGTACGACTTGGGAATCAGTAACCGGGTTGCCCGCTTGAAGGAGCGCCACCCCGACATGGAGGTGGAGTCCTGGCACGGGAAAATCGGCTTCAAAGGGCAGTTTGATGCGGCGACCTACCGGACCGATAGCGGCTTGGGTGACACCCCGGACGATGAGGGTATTCGACGGGGCCGGTTGTATACCAGCGGCGGGCTCTTCGCCGGCCGGCCGATCTCCTACAAGGCGGAAGCCGAAATCGCCGACCAGGATTTATACCTTCGCGAGTTGTACTTGTGGTTCTGGGATATGCCACTCATCAGGACCCTGAAAGTCGGGCATTTCAAGGCCCCGATGACGCTGGAGGGCTATGCCGGCAGCGGGGACACGCTATTCCTGGAGCGGGCCTCGCCTGTTGAAGCGTTCGGCCCCGGCATCATGTACGGGATTCAAGCAGGCGGCCCGAACAAGGCCAAGGACTCGACCTTGACCCTTGGGTGGTTCGGGGACGGCGGACAGAGCGACATATCCGAGTCGTCCCGGAGCTTCACGCGCGCGATCGGGCGTGCAACCTGGTTGCCGTGGTGCGAGAAGGAGAACACCGTCAGCCTGCTCCATGTGGGCGCCAGTGCACAGTTCCTGTATGCGGATCAAAGCGAAGTCAGGTACCGTTCCCGGCCGGAAAGCTATTTCGCCCCCCGCCTGGTGGATACCGGAACGGTCGATGCCGATGAGGCGATGTCCGGTGGACTAGAGTGCGCCTTCCTGAGCGGGCCGTGGTGCCTGCAGTCGGAGCTGCTGGGGAACCTTGTCTTTCGCGAGCAGGATGATCTGGCTTTCTGGGGAGGCTATGTGGCCGGGAGCTGGATTCTCACCGGCGAGAGCCATCCCTACAACAGCGCGCTCGCCTGCCTGGGGCGGCCGACCCCCGCAAAGCCGTTTTCTTTCCGCAAGGGCCACTTCGGTGCCTGGGAGGTGGCCGCGCGGTTCTCGCACCTTGACTTGAGCGATGCCGGCGTGCAGGGTGGGGCGATGAACCTGATGACCCTCGGCCTGAACGGCTACCTGACCCGCCAGCTGAAGGTCATGGTCAACTACGCCTTGGGGCGTGTGGACGAGTCCGAGCAAGAAGGCGATCTGCGGATCGTGGAAGGACGTGTGCAGTATGAGTTTTGATGGGAAAACCCCGGCGCGCGGTCCGCTGTGGAAGCGCCTTCTGGCCAGGATCCTGCTGATCCTTGTCCTGGCCCCCTTTGTCGCCTGGGGCGTTCTGGTGTTCGTGTTCGGGAGCTGGCCTGCCGCCGTCGAAAAGCCGCTGGCGCTGCTTTATGCCCTCGCCAGCGCGGTGGTATTGCTCCTGATGTCCCTGCGCCGTGCGTGGCTGGGCTTTGGCGCACTTTTCGCCGTCCCGCTCGTCTGTTTCTTTCTGATGCGCCCCTCCAACGACCGGAACTGGCAGCCGGATGTCGCCCTGACTCCTTATGCCGAAATCAACGGGGACAAGGTGGTCCTGCACAATGTCCGCAACTGCACCTACGCCAGCGAGACCAACTTCACGGTACGCTACGAGACCCGCACGTATGACCTGTCCCGGTTGAAAAGCGCCGACATCATGTTTTCCGACTGGGGCCTGGAGGTGATCGCTCATACGATGCTGAGTTTCGGGTTTGAGGGGGGCGACACCCTCTGCGTGTCCATCGAGACCCGCAAGGAGGTCGGCGAAGCCTATTCGGCGCTCAAGGGCTTTTTCCGCCAGTACGAGCTGATCTACATCGCGGCGGATGAACGCGACGTGGTGGGGTTGAGGACGAACTACCGGGAGGGCGAGGATGTCTTTCTTTATCGCGTGAGGGTGGTGTCCCGCAGCCAGATCCGCGCCGCGTTCCTCGACTACCTCAGCCGCATGAACGAACTCCACGACCAGGCGGAATGGTACAATGCGCTGACGGACAACTGCATGACCAGCGGGTTCCGGATCCTCAGGAAGCATGCGGCAAGCGGACGTGCCGACCTGCACTGGTCGGTGGTCCTGAACGGACTGGCGGCTGAGCATGCGTATACGACGGGCGCGCTTGATACGTCGCTGCCGTTCGATGAATTGAAGCGGCGCAGCCGTGTCAATGAACGTGCCCGGGCGGCGGGCGACGCGGTGGATTTTTCGGCGAGGATCCGGGAGGGCATGCCAGGGATGGACTGGGTGCCGCTGGGCGACGGGCAAGGGATGGAAGTAAAATGAGGACACTATGATCAGTTCAGTTATATCAGGAATGAGTTTCCGGGTGCTTGTCGGCGCCTGCGTTTCAGTTGCCCTTCTTGCCGTATCCGCGGGGTGCGCCACGCGCACGCCCGTCGGCGTCACCTCCATGGGAGGGGACAACGCCTACGCGCAGATTGACGAGAACGCGCTCAACTCGAAGGGCTACAGCAGTTATACGGCCACGGTACTGCACCGGCATTCGCTTGAGCGCCTGTATGACAAATCCCCGGCGAAGGGCATCACGAGGCTGCATGCGATAGCATGTTCCGATAACCGGCGCGATACGCTTTTTGCGCTGTCCGAGCTTTCGTTCCTCATGGGCAAGGAGCGGCGCAAAGTAACGGTGGACGGCCGGACCCTGGCTCCTGAAAACTTCTTCGCCGCGTCAGCGGTCTATGCCTACCTGTTCCTCCTGGGGCCAGGCGAGGAGCCGTCGCCGGATGCCTATGACCGCCGCTTCCGAGTGGCCTGCGACCTCTACAACCGCAGCCTCGACAACGTCATCTCGCGTCGCGAAGGAAAGACCGTCTCGGGGGATATTGTATGGCAGCTGCCGGTGGGGAGCATTGTGGTCCAGCGCGGCGGAACGGGGGCTGATTTCGACATCCCGCTCAAGGAGGATGAGACCTTTGTCACGGCGGACCGCTTCCAGATCCACGGCCTTTCGGTCCGGAATCGCATGGCCGGGCTGGGCGCTCCCGTCGTGATCCTGGGGACGAAGAAGGGGTCGGATGGGTTAACGCCCGCCTCGACGGCCACGGTGTTCCTGCGGATTAATGGAAGCCTGTCCGATTTCACGGCCGGGACGCTCAAGGCAAAAGTGCAGGTTTACTCCTCATTTTCCCGGGACCATGTGGACGTCGAGGGCCGCCGGGTCCCGCTTGAGGCGGATCTTACCACCCAGATCGCCTACACGCTGAACAATTCCGCCTACTGGCAGGTCGAGAAACTGCTGTTCCGGCTGGGGCAGGCGCCGATGCAGCCGGGCATCTACCCGGCCCAGCCCTATCAGCCCGGGAAGATCCCGGTTCTTTTCGTTCATGGAACCATGAGCAGCCCGGTCTGGTGGGCCGAGATGTGGAACACCCTGATGGGCGATCCGACGCTGCGGGGAAAGTTCCAGTTCTGGTTCTACCTTTACGATAGCGCCAAGCCTGTCGCGCAATCCGCTGGACATCTCCGGGAGTCCATCCAGGCCATGGTGAAAAAAATGGATCCCGACGCCAAGGATCCGGCATTGCGGCAGATGGTGGTCATCGGTCACAGCCAGGGTGGGCTCCTGACCAAACTCACCGCGATGGACACGGGTGAGGTGCTGGTCCGTACCGCCACCGGCAAAGCGCTGTCCGAGCTGAAGCTTTCGGATGACGAAGAGAAGCTCGTGCGACGGATCGCGGTTTTCGAGCCATTGCCTGAGGTGAAGCGCGTCGTCTTCATCTCGACCCCCCACCGCGGAAGTTATCAGGCCGGGGACTTTGTCAGAAAACTGGCCCGCCGGTTCCTGTCGCTACCCAAGCAAGCGATGCAAACCACCTCGGAGTTGCTCAGGCTTACCCCCAAAATCGGCTCCGACTTCAAACTCGCCTCGACGAGCATCGATACCATGTCGACCGATAACCCCGGACTGCTGGCCCTGGCTGAGATTCCGGTGGCCCCCCCGATCAAGGCCCACTCGATCATTGCCGTCAAGGAGGATGGCATCCCGCCGGAAGGCGGGGATGGAGTGGTGAAGTACACCAGCGCGCATGTTGCGGGCGTCGAGTCCGAACTGGTTGTGCGGAGCGGCCACAGTTGCCAGGGGCACCCAACGACGATCGAGGAGGTGCGGCGGATCCTGCTGGTGCACCTCAAGCACTTGTCGGAGTGAACAAGGCGCCATTTACCCGGCCGTAGCGGCATTCTTTGCGCTCTTTGCGAGCGTAGCGGGGGTGAACATCTCTTTGCTTATTGGCTTGAGTGGAACGCAGGGCTCGCTATTATCTGGCTGGTTATCTGAATGGGATTACTGGCTATGAAACATTATTGGATATCGGGGTTATTGTGCTTTTCTATAGGGGTCGGCCTGTCGCTTCACGCTGAAGCCGCGGACTATTTCGTGGAGAAGGGCGGGAATGATGCCAATCCCGGCAGTCGCATGCAGCCATTCCGGACCATTCAGAAGGCCGCCGGACTGATGTTGCCGGGGGATGTGTGCACGATCAGCCGCGGGGTGTACCGCGAGACGGTGCGTCCAGCGGTCTCAGGCAAGCCGGATAAGTGGATCCGTTTCCAGGCCGCACCGGGCGAAACCGTGACCATCGCAGGGACGGATGAAGTCGTCGCCTGGCAACAGGTGACCGGGGCACTGTATCGTGCGTCGGCTTCCAATGTCGTTCAGGTCCTTGTGGACGAGGTACAGGCGACGGACAATCTGGATATCAATGATCTGGCGCCCGCCCTCCCGGTGCGGGCCTCTTATTGGTATGACCCCCTCTCGTTCACGGTCTATCTCCGGCTCCCGCATCATGACGCCCCGGAGGGGCATCGTACCGAGATTCAGACGCGAGACTGGGGTTTGGATTTTCATAATTTAGCCTACATCGAGGTGCAGGGACTCAACCTGAGATCCTGCGGCATGAACTGGATGGGCGCGCGGTTCTGCCGGATGGAGGACGGCCATATCTGGTGGGGGGGCGGCCAGGCAGACGTCACCAATATCCTGGGCGGGGTCACGAATGTGGCGTCAATCCACGCCGCCGTGGTCATGGGCGGACGGGAAAACGAGCTTTCCAACAGTTCGGTGATCGGCAGCGACGGGTATGGGGTGGTCCTGTTGCCGGACGGCGTGAATAACCGCCTGCTCAACACTCTGGTGCGCGGCCGGGAGGTCCCGCTCGAGCGGGCGTTCGGGATTCTGGCCCAGGGAACGGCCCCCCTGATCCGCAACGTCTCGGTTTTGAACTTCTCGGGTGGTGCCCTGTTGTGCAGCAATGTCTTCAATGCCCGGATCGAGAACAATGATTTTTACCGGTGTGGGGCAGGGCAGACCAATGTGAGTCTGGTTCAGCTTACCGGCGACGGGAAGGGGACGATACTGGCTTACAACTGGGTGCACGACAACGGGTCAGTCGCTGGCGACGGGGTGCGGTTCAGCGGGCCGGTGGAAAACTATGTGTTCCGTCAGAATGTGGTGTGGGGCCAGCCGGGCGTGGCGTTGCGACTGGCCGGCAAGGTCCGTTTCAACTACCTGCTGAACAACACCTGCGCCGTGAGCGGTGGGGGAATTGATAGTGAGCCGGGGCGCTCAGACGTCGATTTTGGCGAGACCCGGGTGATGAACAATATCCTGACCGGCCCCTCCTGGACGGTTACGGGTGGCAAGGCTCCTGCCAAGTTGATCTGGGCAAAGAACTATACCGGGCCCGCGCCTGGTTTTGTGGATGAAACGAACCGGAACTTCCAGCTGGCGGCCGGCTCCCCCTGTATTGATGCGGGACAGGAAGAGCCTGAATTCACCGATGAGTACAGTGGCAATCTTCCTGATATGGGCGCGTATGAGCAGGGGAAGCCGTACCCGGTCCCCGGCTGCCGCGTGAATGACAACGCGAACAAGGTGGTCGCGCCCGTGGTCAAGGTGGTGCTTGAAACCGAGACGCCAGGGGCGGAGTTGCGCTACACCCTGGATGGCCGCACGCCGGACCCGTCTTCGGAGCGCTACACCGGGGCCGTGTCGGTGGTATATGGCGCCCTCGTCAAGGCCAGGGCGTTCCGGCAGGGGATGGAAGAAAGTGCCGTCACCACAGTTCAGGTGCGCCGCGTTGAATAAATTCACTGGCGTCCCACAGGGACGCCATGGTTAAATGATACTGGTTACTGACAACCAGTAACCCATAACCGGTGTCCCTGTGGGATGCCAATGATATAACCACAGGAAAAGGAGCTGAAAAATGATCGAAAAGCGCAAAGATTGTAAACATGAGCATGGACATCCCGGCCACCTGTGCATGCTGGCCAGCACCGGACAGATCGATGAGATCAAGAAACTTGTTCAGGCACCCAAGTTCGTCTGCTTTAACTGCGGACGCGTGGCCGACAAAGAGGGTAACCTCTGTGTCCCGATGCCGTTGAAGTAAATGGGCGAAGCGGCAGCCAGAGTACGGATTGATCAGCTCCGAAAAGAACTCAACCGGCACAATACCCTCTATTATGTGGAGGCAAAACCGGAGATTTCCGATCGGGAGTATGATCGCCTTTATGATGAGCTGAAGCAGCTGGAAGTGCAGCATCCACAGCTGATTACCCCCGATTCCCCCACCCAGCGCGTGGGGGGAGAGCCCCTCAAGGGATTTCGGAGTGTTAAACACGAAATCCCTATGTTGTCCTTGGAGAAGGTCGATGCTTCAGACATCCCTTCCAAGGATGATGAGCCCGATTATTATCGTCGTATCTGCAGACAAGACGAAAATACTCTGAGCCAATTGCGAAAATTTGATGAAACCGTGAGGCGTTCACTTCATCA
>JBIKMI010000028.1:0-16517 GCA_044359285.1 Kiritimatiellia bacterium | reverse complement strand
ATTACCCCTTCGTGGGCTTCTGTTCAAATTCTTACCCCGCACATATCAAGACATTGTGTAGACAGAAGAATTTTGTCCTACGCCCGTGACAACCCAGATAACGCGACCCGGACTCCTTCCTCGATCCACCCTGCGTTCCAATGATGTTTCAGGTTTCAGTGATCCAGAAATACATGCTGTTGGCCAAGCGGCCGAAGCGCGTCGGACAGAACCTGCATCTCATCGGGGAAGGCCGGCCCGGAAATGAGCACCAGCCGATGCATCGCGGGTATGGTCTGATGGAATTCCGAAATAATGCCGAATCCATCGCCATGCGGGCGGAGAGCAAGTGCCGGTGCTTGCTTAATAGGGTTACGGAACAACCCTGATGCGATAAAAGCGCTGCGGTTGATTCGTCGTAAACGCCGCCGTCTTCGGCCAACCTGTATCGTACCAGCGCGCAACGGTTCCCGTCGTACAGAGGACGCCGTCCACCGCGTTGGACCACGGCTGCTTGAGATCGGTGCTCCAATCGACACGGTAGTTCTTCCCGGGTACAGATTCCCATGTTACGGCCATTGGCATGGCGTGAGCAATGAGACTGGCACAGCGGAGCTGCGAATCCGCGCGACTCGGGTCTGTTCCCGCCTGGTACTCGTGAAAGTTTGGGCTGCCGTCCCCGTCCGCGTCATCGGTCGCGTCGTTTATGAATGGGTTAATCCCCTGTCCGGTCTCCCAGGAGTTAGGCATTCCGTCGCCGTCCATATCCAAGTCCTGATCATTTAGTATACCGTCGCCATCAATATCCGGATCGACCGTGGCCTCCGCCTCCACATAGACAGGAGACCCGCTGATGCCCACAGTCGCTACCCCGTTGCTTATGACCACATAACTTACCGACCACGTTGCGCTTGTGCTGTTGAACGAGACCGGCACTGCACCTGTGATGCGCGCCAGCCCCGCCGGACCTACCGGCAACACAATCTGGCTGGTCATATTCGAAACATTCCACACCACCCACTGCGGTTGATTGCTAGAGGTTATGAATTTGACACCCTGGTTGTTCCCGCCGAAATCAATTAACTGCGCCGAAATAAACCCTTCCAACCTCGCGATCATGTTCTGAAAGACGTAGAAACTCGGGCGCCGATTCGCGTTTGTGTCAATCATGGCAGACCACGCAAGTTGTTCCGTGGCGCCGGATTTCTGCTCGAACTCGGTGTAGATCAAGTGGCTGATGCCATTTGCCAGTGCAAATGGATAGGTCCGGGCGAGGAACTTTGCGGCGTCAGTCTGCGTGCAGGTGTAACTGGAGTTGGTCTTCAGGTGGTCGTAGGTCGAGCGAAAGTCAGACTCGCTTATCCAGACGGCGCGGTTGCCTAGTCCGAGGCCCGACAGGAAGTCTCGTAACGAGCGCGCCTCGGCATAGTCCGGTATATTGTTGGATCCCGTCCAGTAAGCACGAAATTCCCAGCGTTCATGCACGCTGACGGCGTCGATTGCGGCAAGGGTTTCCGGGTACTGGCTGATGAGTCGCTGCAAGTAGTTGGTTGTTCCGGCAGGGGGAACGTTCACGAATGAACTGCTTAACACGGTGACATGCATGTCAATCCCATGCGCCGTGGCATTGGCCAAAGTCAAGAACTGGGAGTACATCTCGAGTGTAAAACCGAGCCACGGCGCCGCATTTTCCGAGAATTCGCTGAAAATCTCCCAGTCATGCACCGGCGTGGTCAGGCCCGGCATGTCATTCAGCCCATCCCCGTTGTAGCGCTCCACATACAGCCCGAATGCCCGGCTGAATTCCGTAGCGGACGGCCAGGTATTGCTGACGGAAAGGCAGTTGACGATCCCGTAAGTGCGCAAGCCCATGGACTGGTTACTGCGCACCTGGGTATCGAATGAGGCAAAACTGATCAAACCGGTGTTCTGTGCCTGCGTGGTTGTAATGTCAGCCGTCCCTCGCCGGTATGTTGCTCCCAGTGCGGCCAGGGATGGCCCTGCCGCGCTATTTGTGCCGCCCATGCCGAAGCAGGCGGAGGCAGCGGCAGGCAGGCCGACGGCGACCACGGCTGGATTGCTGTTGGTCACCACGGTCGAATTGGTGGACACGCTGGCAGTGTTGGTGATCAGCGACGCATACAATGCCGTATTGCTAACCAGCGCATCGAACTGCATCCACACATTGCTCGTACCGGCCACCGTGCCGAGATTCCACGACAGAACACGCGTCCCCGCATCAAAACTCCCGCCTGAGCTTGCACTGTTGGTCACGTAACTTAACCGCGCTGGCAGGACATCGTGTACGACGACGTTCGTTGCCGCAGCCAGGCCCAAATTCCGCAGCCACAAACCGTAGGTTACCGTTGAGTTGGTTACGGCACTGGCCGAGGAGGCCGACAGGGTCAACCGCAGCTGCGCGCTAGCTGAGGGTTGATAGAAAGCGGCAAAGGTGCCGAGGTGGTTGACCGACACGCTGATCGTGCCTGAGCCCGCGTCGAAGGTGCCGCCCACGTTGCTCCAACTTGATCCGTTATAGTACCAGATGGTTCCCCCGGGATAGGCCGGACTCATCGGCAAACTCACGATAACGTTGCCCGATATTGGTTGTGCAGAAGGCGAGAAGGTGAATACGCCACTGGCCAGAATCCAGCCGCTGTCGGTGGGCGGATTCAGGGTGTCGGCCAGCGACTTGTTGTAGCCGATGGCAATTCCCGTATTGCCGTTTACCGCTCCCGCTGGCACCGTTAAAACACCGCCTGTGAAAGACCTCACCGTTCCCCCGGTCGCGTTTACCGGGTTTACGAACTGGAACTGCGTGCTGACCTCGTTGAAGGCCAATGCCAAACCATTGGTGCCCTGCACGCCGCCCAGCGCCAAGTCGACCTCACACCAGTTTCCGTTGGCCTGGGAGAAGCCCGGCTTGGTAATCGTGAATGTCCAGATTGTGTTGTTACTACTCCATTGGCCGGTGCCGATGCCTCGCGCCAGCACATTCGCCACCGTGTCGTTGAATGAATTGGGACTGTTAGAATTCGCCAGTGTCGTGGCGTAGAGTGTTGAATTCATCAGGAATGACGTTTCGTCGATAGATTCACACCCACCCCAACTCACGCCCGAAATGCGGTTGCTCAGTAGTGTGGCGGGGGTCACAGGCATGCTGAAGTGGAAACTCACAGATATTGGCACAGTATTTGTCACCGCCGCACCCCATGGTGGCGTTATCTTTTTCACATACGGCGCCAGAATTCCGGTGGCAGGCTGAGGACGGCCGTTGTTCTGCAGGCCATCAATCACCACATTCTGGCCGGCACCGCACAACACCTCCCCCAGACCATTTGTGTCGGTAATCGAGACCACCCCCTCGAATACATTCAATTCGGTCCGGAACAACGGCATAAAGCCGGGAAAGTCTCCGGTGCCGAGGCTGGTCGCGTCACCACTGTAGACGTCAACGACACTGACGGTACCGGGCGCCCCCGTTCCGACCACCACACGCTGATTGAATGCATCCCAGTTTCCGATGTAACCCTCGCCTGATCCGATTTGCACCCAATTCGCAAGCGGGGCGCCAGATGCGTCGAAAATGGTGAAATAGTTCGGCCACGTAGCAACTGCCAGGGTTTGGCCATCCGAACTCCAGGCGGTTGAACCAATGCCCGCCCCTGGAATCGCAATGAACTGCGACGGCGCTCCTCCGGAAGCCGGCAGGCTCCACATGCTGCTATACTTGGTCGGCCACGGTGCATAATCCGGGCAGCTTTGCGAGGTGACGGTCGTATAGGAGGCTCCATACTCCACAGGGCCAACGTTGGCGCTCACCTCAATCGCCATGCCGGCGCTCACGGGATAGGTTACGAAGGGCCCATAGCAAGCGCCCATCATCGGGTTCTGCCACTCAGGCGGGTAGGCATACCAGTGTTTTCCACCCCCAATGCCCTGAGAGTCGAGTCCGTATCCCTTAAACATCGGGATCAAGTCAGCGGAGGTGCCGCCGATGCGCACGGCGAGCGAAGCCGGGGCGCCTCCATTCTCATTCGCGAACGTCACATAAACCGTGCCGGTTCCGCTGCTGATCCACTGGTCGAAGATAAACCCCAGGTGACCAGTCCGCGGGAAAATAATCCGTTCGTCCTGCCCCCAGGCCGTATTGTTAGCGGCCCGCATGCCTGTGAAGCAGCTTGAGGAGGGGGGTGAGTTGGTGTACCACCACGTACTGCTGCGCTGCATCGATATGTAGAGCGACTGGACCCCGCCGCCGTTCACCGGAACGGTGACGACTTCCTGTTCGCCCAACAGGAGATATGCCGTACAGCCCGGGATCGGGGAAAGGTACCCCGTGACCCGCAGGCAGGAGACCTTGCTGCCGTCGGGCGAGAAGCACGGACCACGCAGCAGGCGGTGTGCATAGGTATAGCCTTCCTTGCCCGTGGGGTCGGCAAGACTGCCGGCGCTGGCCAGTAAACGGGAGTTTCTGCCGTTAAGGTCTGCGATCCACAGGTCGCTCGTCGTTGGCCACACCCCCGTCCCGCCGCTCCACACCTCATATACCAGATTACTGCCATTGGGCGAGAAAGCCGTCCGGCCGATCCGGCTTCCTGCTGGTGCGGCGATGTAATTCGTTTTACCTGTTCCGTCATCGTTCATCATCCATAAATCGCCACCATTGACGTAGGCAATCTTCTGGCGCATGCGATTCGCAAAGTGCGTTTCCCTGATCCACTGGTCCATCTGTAGCGATGGATTGACGGATGTCTTCGCCTTATTAACGGTAATGTCTTGCTGAATCTCAAATATTTTTGTTTGTATGTCCGACCGCACATTAAATCGTTCCTTCTGTTGTTTCTGTGCTTCTGCTGAAATTTGTGTTTGGAGCACCATGCCTTGTTGTTGATCGGTCATCATGAGTTGCAGCGCACTCAGGGACGCCCATCCGATACTGAGGCCATCCCGGCCGGATACTGTGAAAAGGGAATTCTCGCCCAAATCGACCGTACTGGAGTTGCAGGCGATCAGAATCCGTGTGGATGATTTCGGCCCCACACTAACTTTATCACCTTCCCGAAGAACCGATTCGCTGGTGCTCGTTCCATTGCGGTGAATCACGACCGAACCCTGTTGACGAACGATCCGGGCCACCACCGCACCTGGATCATCAGCTAGCAGTGGAGAGGTCAGAATAATTCCCGAGAAAACGATTGTGCTTACGAAGAACCCGCAGCAACGATGTTCGGCGGTACTGATAACTATATTCAAAATAGGGTATCCTCCCTGCGCAATGCGTGCCTTGAAATTGGCTAACTTTCGGATGGCAATGTAATCGGAATTAGAGCGTTAGCAATCGGGTAATACCTGAAAAAGGGATCAGGTATTTCCCGACCTTTTTTCCGCCCTGGGGATGGGTAGGGCTCCGGTTTGCCGGCGATTTTCAGTCCTGACAGGGTGATCAGCCCGTCACCGCCGGCCTTGCCCTGCCCCTTCTCCTCGCCGAAAGCCCAGCTCACCGTCTCGCCCGGCCGCACGCGAAAGCACCGCCGTCGCCGTAGGCTCACGTTGGCGACCGCCACTGCATCGCAGATTAAGCTGCTTAGCTTCACACGCTCAACCGAATCCGGTAGACAGCCCGCTTGCCATCCCAGTCGGACGTGAAATAGACGAACCTGGAAGCGTGATCGATTATCGGATGGGAATGCTCGTCCTCTGTTTTGCAGCCGCCCTTTTCGACCGGTGCACCGGCTCCGCGCCAGCATCGGGAAAGCGCACCCGTTACCGCCCCCCTGCCGATAAGATTTTATTAACATCTAGCGCCCGCAGGCGTCAGATAAGGTCGAACCGGTCCAGATTCATCACCTTATTCCAGACGGCCACGAAGTCCTGCACGAACTTCGGTTGCGAGTCCTTACAGCCATAGACCTCCGCCAGCGCCCGGAGCTGGGAGTTCGAACCGAAGATGAGGTCGACACGGGTGCCGGCCCACTTAAGCTCGCCTGTGACGCGATCGCGCCCTTCAAACAGGTCGCTTGCTTCCGAGGCCGCCTTCCATGTGGTGCGCATGTCGAGCAGGTTCACGAAGAAGTCGTTCGTCAGCGCCCCGGGGCGCTTGGTGAAGACGCCGTGTTGAGTCTGGTTGTAATTGATGTTCAGGACGCGCAGACCGCCGACGAGCACCGTCATCTCAGGTGCCGTCAACGTCAGCAATTGCGCACGGTCAACCAGCAGTTCCTCGGCTGATACCGAGAACTTGGTCTTGAGGTAGTTGCGGAACCCATCTGCAACCGGCTCGAGCACCGCGAAGGACGCCACATCGGTCTGGGCCTGTGACACATCCATCCGCCCCGGCGTGAAGGGAACCGTCACGTCGCAGCCGGCCTTTTTCGCCGCCGCTTCCACAGCCGCACACCCACCCAACACGATCAGATCGGCCAGCGAGACCTTCTTGCCGCCGGACTGCGCGCTGTTGAATACACTCTGGATAACTTCCAGGGCCTTGAGCACCTTCGCCAGTTGAGCCGGCTGGTTGACCGCCCAATCCTTCTGCGGCGCAAGGCGAATCCGTGCGCCATTCGCACCCCCGCGCTTGTCGGAGCCACGGAACGTGGATGCCGACGCCCAGGCGGTGGAAACCAGTTCCGATACAGACAGACCGGAAGCCAGGATCTTGCCCTTGAGCGAGGTGATGTCCTGGGCATCGATCAGTTTGTGAGTGACGGCAGGGATGGGATCCTGCCAGATAAGCGCTTCGGCCGGAACCTCCGGGCCAAGATAGCGTGCGCGCGGACCCATATCGCGGTGGGTCAGCTTGAACCAGGCCCGGGCGAACGCGTCCGCAAACTGATCCGGATGTTCAAAAAAGCGCCGGGATATCTTCTCGTACGCCGGATCGAACCGCAAGGCGAGGTCAGTGGTCAGCATCGCCGGGGCATGCCGCTTGGACTTGTCATGCGCATCCGGCACCGTGCCGGCACCTGCCCCGTGCTTCGGGGTCCACTGCTTCGCACCAGCCGGGCTCTTCGTCAATTCCCATTCATAGCCGAACAGGTTCCAGAAGAAGTTATTGCTCCACTTCGTCGGGGTGGTAGTCCAGACGACTTCCAGGCCGCTGGTGATCGTGTCGCCACCTTTACCCGTACCAAAGCGGCTCTTCCAGCCCAGGCCCTGCTCCTCGATACCCGCCGCTTCGGGCTCAGGTCCGACATGTTTCGCATCACCGGCGCCATGAGTTTTGCCGAAGGTGTGACCGCCGGCAATCAGCGCAACAGTCTCCTCGTCGTTCATCGCCATACGGGCAAAGGTCTCACGGATATCCTTGGCGGCAGCCAGCGGGTCCGGATTGCCGTTCGGCCCTTCCGGGTTCACATAGATTAGCCCCATCTGTACCGCGGCGAGAGGTTTCTCGAGTTCCCGGTCACCGGAGTAACGCTTGTCGTCCAGCCACTTCCGCTCGGCCCCCCAGTAGATGTCCTCTTCCGGTTCCCAGGCGTCATTGCGCCCGCCGCCGAAACCGAACGTTTTGAAGCCCATGGACTCGAGCGCACAGTTTCCGGCCAGAATCATGAGGTCGGCCCAGGATATCTTGCTGCCATACTTCTGCTTGATCGGCCAGAGCAGCCGGCGTGCCTTGTCGAGATTCGCATTATCCGGCCAGCTGTTGAGCGGCGCCAGGCGCTGGGCACCAGACCCCGCGCCCCCGCGGCCATCACCCATGCGGTAGGTGCCGGCGCTATGCCACGCCATCCGCACGAAAAGCGGCCCGTAATGACCGAAATCGGCCGGCCACCACTCCTGTGAATCGGTCATCAGCGCGTAGAGGTCGCTCTTCACCGCCTTCAGATCGAGCTTCTTGAACTCCTCAGCGTAGTTGAAATCCTTGCCCATCGGATTGCTCATGACGGAGTGCTGGTGGAGTAATTTGAGATTCAACTGGTTAGGCCACCACTCCCGGTTCGAGGAGCCACTGCCCGAGACCTGTTCACGAGTTTTACCAGTTACGGGACACTTGCTACCGTTGCTCATGGGCTTTCTCCTGATTAAATTTAAACGCGCACGTAGCGGGAATACTATGTCGGAATCCCCAAAAGTACAGTCAGGAATCCCCTGATTCAGCCATCAGGATTTCCCCTAAAAAAAGTTGACAAGATACGCCATTCCGTAATATGTTAGTCGCTCCAAACATTCAGGGAAGGTCAATCAGCCATGGAAACACACGCTTTAAGTTCGAATATGGAGAATTACCTTGAGACCATTCTGATCCTTATCCGCAAGCATTCGGTCGCGCGGGCCAAGGACATTGCGGAATGCATGAAGGTCAATCGCTCCTCGGTGACGGGCGCGCTCCAGGCCTTGAGCGAACGGGGCCTGGTAAACTATGCGCCTTACGACTTCATTACCCTCACCCCGGACGGGACGGAAGTCGCTTCCAAAGTGCTCTGGCGTCACGAAGCCTTGAGAAACTTCTTTGTCAGCGTGCTTGCTATTGACGACAAGGAGGCGGATGAGGCGGCCTGCCGCATGGAGCACGGCGTCTCCAAAACGATTGTTGACCGACTTCTGGAATTTGCAGCTTTTGTGGAAACCTGCCCTAAAGCGGGCGCAAAATGGGTGCGAGGGTTCGGCTATCAATGCAAAGAAGCCGGGCATACCCGGAGCAACTGCGAAAGCTGCATCTTACAAAGTCTAAAGGAAGTCAGAACCATGCCTGAAAAAACTGATCACCATACTGATTTAACCTTCCTGAGCGAGCTCAAGCCCGGCGAGTCAGGGCTTATCGAAAAAGTTGCAGGTTCCGGAGCCATCAAACGCCGCATTATTGACATGGGATTCACTAAAGGCAGTTTAATTGAAGTCATTCGTGTTGCCCCGATGGGGGATCCCATAGATGTCAAAATCAAAGGCTACCACCTCTCCCTTCGCAAGGAAGAAGCGGCCAGCATCACCGTCATACAGAAAGAAATAACCGGATGATTACCATAAACCCAGCCTGCTATATGCCTTTAAGTGCCGTCCCCACCGGACGCGTCGTTGTATTGCGCCGTATCAGGGAAGGCCATAGCCTTGCGACCCGCCTGGCTGACATGGGACTTGTCCCCGGAGTGACCATCAATGTTCAACAGAATGATCGCAATGGCCCGGTCGTCATCGCCCTTAAAGGAGGACGCATGATGCTGGGCAGAGGAATGGCCGAAAAAATGTCGGTCGAATGATTCCGGAGGCATTTTTTTATTCACAATGTTCGGCACTCCGAACTTTTTTATAAACCTTAATGACGCACACTGAATACAGGAATAATTGTAAATGAACCAAAAACTCACATTGGCTCTGGTTGGAAACCCTAATTCAGGAAAGACCACCTTATTCAACAGCATGACCGGCTCCCGGCAACACGTAGGCAACTACCCCGGGGTAACCGTTGAAAAGAAGGAGGGGCTCTGCACATCCGGTGATACGGAAGTCATCGTCGTAGATCTCCCTGGAACCTATAGCTTAACGGCCTACTCTATCGAGGAACTCGTAGCTCGGAACTTCATCGTGGATCAGAAGCCGGACGTCGTGGTGAGCGTCATTGATGCCTCCAACCTGGAGCGTAACTTGTATCTCGCCTTACAAGTCATGGAGCTTGGGCGGCCCGTCGTTCTTGCTTTCAACATGAGTGATGTGGCACGGCAAAGAGGATTGGAGTTCAATCTGGAACTGCTCTCAGCCCTGCTGGGCGCCCCTATTGTGGAAACCATCGGACATCAAGGGAGCGGGATCGGGGAATTGCTCGCCACCGCCGTTCATGCCGCCCATCAGGGCAAGCCACGCAGCATGCCCGACATCCAGTACGGGCAAGACCTGGAAGAAGCCATTACTCGCATCAGTCGGCTCCTTAAGCAAGATTTGAACTTTATCGACGATCGTGAAGTTCGCTGGACGGCCATCAAACTTCTTGAAGCTGACAAGGAAGTAACTGGGAAAATATCCAACCCTGTCATCCTGACAGCCATCCAAGAGGAATGCACCCGGCTGGAAGCAGTACTCGGTGATTCTGCGGAAATGATCATAGCGGATCGCCGTTATGGCTTTATTTCGGGCGCCTGCCAGGAGGCGGTCCGCTCCACCATTGAGTCCCGGCACACGCGCAGTGATCGCATTGATGAGATTGTGATTCACCGGTTGTGGGGACTCCCCATTTTCCTCGGCCTCATGTACCTGGTATTCTGGCTGACCTTCACGGTGGGCACCCCGCCCATGGAGTGGCTGGACATCCTTTTCGGGTGGCTTGGCCATATGGTGTCCGGTTTTTGGCCGCAGGGGTCCGACAGCCTGCTGAAATCACTTCTGGTGGACGGCATCATTGCCGGCGTGGGCGGCGTGCTGGTCTTCCTGCCCAATATCCTGCTGCTGTTCCTGGCCATCGCGGTTCTCGAGGACTCTGGCTATATGGCACGAGTCGCCTTTCTGATGGACCGCCTGATGCACAAGATCGGGCTCCATGGAAAAAGCTTTATTCCCATGCTGACCGGATTAGGCTGTTCCGTCCCGGCCATCATGGCAACGCGAACACTGGAAAACCAGCGGGATCGCCTCACCACAATGCTGGTGCTTCCCCTCGTCAGTTGCGGCGCCAGACTACCGATATACGCCTTACTTATCCCCGCGTTCTTTCCTGAGGTATGGCGGGCGCCTATGCTCTGGCTCATTTACATCATCGGGATTCTCCTCGCGATCATTTGCACCAAGATCTTGCGTTCGACGCTTTTCAAAGGGGAATCCGTACCATTTGTCATGGAACTCCCCCCCTACCGGATGCCAACCCTGAAGGGGATGGCCATCCATATGTGGGAACGCGCTGGCATCTATCTCAAGAAGGCCGGGACCATGATTCTCGGGGTCTCCATTATCCTCTGGGCGCTAACGACGTTCCCCAAAATGCCGGAAGCCGCGCCCTTCACCACTCCCGAGGCTCAACAGGCAGCCGAGTTATCCCACACCATCGCCGGCCGGATCGGGCATGCCATGGAACCGGTAATCAAGCCGCTGGGCTTCGACTGGCGGATCGGCACGGCCATGATCGGTGCTTTTGCCGCGAAAGAAGTCTTTGTGGCTCAATTGGGGATCGTCTACTCGGTTGGCGAAGCCGACGAAGAATCCGAGTCCCTGCGCGACAAACTGCGGGCCAACTATTCGCCATTGGTCGGTTTCTGCATCATGCTCTTCATGCTTATCTCCGCCCCCTGCATGGCAACCATCGCGGTCACCAAACGCGAAAGCAATTCATGGGGATGGGCCCTGTTTCAATTAGGAGGCCTGACCGTTATGGCCTACGTGTTGACCTTGGTGGTGTACCAGGTGGGCAAAGTTCTGGGGATCGGCATCTGAAAGGCGGCTAAACATGATCGAGACCATCATCGTTCTGAGTCTGGTTGGATTGGCGTTACTTGGCATTGCACGATCACTCTGGAAACAGGGAACCAACAAGAAGGGCGGCTGTCAGGGCTGTTCTGAAGGGTGTTCACCGCACTCATCTTGCAGTAGCCCAGAAAGCAGTAACCTTAATGCGGGGCAGAAACAACAACAAGAAAGGGAGACAGAAAATGAATAGAGCTAAAGTTGGGTTTGTAATGGCGGTCATGATGGCAGGATTGACAGCAACCAGTCATGCTGACAGAAGGAGTTATGTATGGACGTATGAAAGCATCACCATGCCCGCAGGAATGGCGGAGGGTGAATATTACCTGACCGCCAAGGTGCCGGACACCGGTGCATCGGATGACAGCACATGGCAACATCAGGTTGAGTTGGAGTATGGCTTGCTGGATAACTGGGACATCAGCATGTACCAGATGTGGAAACAAACCTATGAATCCGATGAAGAATCAGAGTTCAATTACGAGGGATTCAAACTCAGAAGCCGTTACAAGCTAACCAAAACAGGCGACTACATTATCGATCCCTTGATTTATGCCGAATACATCATGAATGCGGCTCCCGACAAAGCAGATGTCGTGGAGGCTAAACTTGTTCTGGCCAAAGATATTGGCAATTTCAATATCGCCTATAACCAGATCATTGAGCGCGCCCTTGAAGGAGATGCGGATACCGAGCATGGGTATGCAGCAGGTATCAGCTATGACATTGTGTCCGCCGTAAGCCTGGGATTGGAAGCCAAAGGAAGTTATTCAGAAGTCGAACACGCAGTAGGCCCGGTCATTTCCGTGGAAACTGAAAAGATATGGCTCTCTCTCGGCATGGCCGCCGGACTGAATGATAACACCGACGACCTGCAGGTCCGGATGATTACTGGATTTTCTTTCTAATCAATCACTCATGAAATTCCGGGTATATCTTACCGCCGTGATGATGTTGGCGTCCTTCTCGGAGGGGGGGGAAGCCAACCGCATCACGGCGAATTCACAAACGCTCTGTCCTGTCATGGAGGGGCGAAAAGTCAGCAGCCGGCTGTATGTCGACCATGAAGGGGAGCGGATTTATGTCTGCTGTGTTCCTTGCGTAAAAGCGCTCAAGAAAAATCCTGTTAAATTCCGGGACAGACTGCGCGCCCAGGGGGTCGTGCTGGAAAAGGTTCCGAAGCCATAATCGGCTACCGCAGCCTTGAAGCCATCCGTGATAATTTCCCGAAACTGGTCATTTCGATGGACGATGTTGAGTTCGGAACCCGCAACGGGATTCGCCACCACCTCGCTTGGGACTTTCTGGCATCAACCAATCTCTAGATGATTGCGCTGGCACTGCATCTGCTTCCAATCAATCGCGTGACACGAGGAGTTCCCCGTTGGGCACCATATGCCACCGCCGCGCTTCTGTGCATTGCTGTTTTTATTTACAGGGGATGGACACTATGGCGCGACTAAACATTATCAGGTTTTTCCACCCCGGATCGCCTGTTCAACAGATGATAAAGGGTTGGCAATACAATTAACGTCAGGAGGGTCGACGTGATCAATCCCCCCATCACCACCACGGCCAATGGCTTCTGGATATCGGCGCCTGACCCGGTCGCGTAAAGCATGGGGAGATGCCCGATAAAGCTCGTCAACGCCGTCATCAAGAGGGGCCGGAACCTCAACTCACACCCTTCGCGGACCGTCTCCGATACCGAGCGGCCCCGCTCCCGCAGTTGCCTGAAAAAGGCCACCAGAATGACACCATTTTGTACGGCAATCCCCAGCAACACGATAAACGCCACGGCGGCTGAAACAGAAAGCGGGATCCGGAAGGCGACGACGGCGATCACGCCACCGACCAACGCAAAGGGCAGATTCAGAAGCACCAGCAGTGAATTCGTGACGGAATCCAATGCCAGGAAGAGAAATACCAGAATGAGGATAAGTGCCACCGGCAGCACCAGAGAAAGCTGGCGCATCGCCCGCTGCTGATTCTCAAACTGGCCGCCATAATCAACAAAGTATCCCGGGGGCAGCTCTTTAATCAACGGCGCAATACCGGCTTGCACATCCCGCACGAACCCGCCCAGATCCCGCCCACGCACATTGGCCTCGACCACCACCCTTCTGATCCCATTCTCACGACTGATTTGCGCAGGGGCTTCAACCATTTCTATCTTCGCAAGCTGTCCAAGAGGGACACGGACGCCATTGGGCGCCCGAATGAGCAGGCGTTCGATTTGCGGAACATCTTCACGAGCGGATTCCGGATACCTGACGACAATAGCAAAGCGGCGCTGCCCCTCAATCAGGACCCCGGCGACTTTACCGGCAACAGCCGTTTCAATCGCCTCATTCACATCCGCGACATTAATGCCGTAACGGGCCACGGCATTTTTATCAATGAGCACATTGATCTGGCTCATACCCGATATCTGCTCGATTTTGACATCTCCCGCCCCCTCAACGGCCTGCATGGCGGGCGCGATCTTGTCTGCAAACCGCTTAAGGACATCAAGATCCGGTCCAAACACCTTCACCGCCAGGTCGCTTTTTACACCGGAAATGAGTTCGTTGACCCGCAATGCGATCGGTTGTGAAAAAGAGTACCGGACCCCTGGGATCACAGACAAATCCTTCTCGATCGCCTCCACGAGCTCAGTTTTAGTGCGATCACTTTTCCACTGACGGCGGGATTTTAGTGTAATAAACACGTCTGTTTGCTCGGGCCCCATCGGATCCTCTGAAATCTCCGCCCGCCCGGTTTTACTAATTACCGTTTCAATCTCGGAAAATTTCTGCAGGCGTTGCTCGATCAGTCCGGCCACCCGTGCCGACCCGTCCAGCGAGGCATTCGGAAGCCGTACCGCATTGATCGCAATGGCCCCCTCGTCCAGGGGCGGCATAAACTCGGTTCCGATCAGCGGTACCAGCCCCACCGCGGAGGCCAAGATCGCGAAGGCCACCCCCAGGGTGATGCCAGGCCGCCTGATCGCGCGATCCAACACCCTGAGATACCACTCGTGGAGCCGGCGGATCATCTTGAACTCCTTTTCAGGGGCCAGCTTCAATACGGACGCCGAGATAACGGGAATGACGGTCAGGGCCACAGCCAGTGACACCAACAACGCAATCAACATGGTAAACGCCATGGGCGCAAACATTTTGCCTTCGATCCCCTGCAAGGTAAACAGGGGCACCAGAATGACCACAATGATCAACACCGAAAAGGCTACCGGTCGTGCGACCTCAACCACCGCATCCACCACAATCTGCCGCTTGTCAGCCCCTTCATGCTTTTCCGCCAAATGCCGCCGGATATTTTCCACTACCACAATCGAGGCATCCACCACCATCCCTACAGAAAACGCCAGCCCCCCCAGGCTCATGAGGTTCGAGCTCAGCCCGCTCCAACCCATGATAATAAAGCTGATGAGGAAGGTGAACGGCAGGGAGAACACCACCACCAGTGCTGTACGTAATTCAGCCACAAACAGAAACAGCACGATGATCACGAAAATGCCGCCTTCCAGAGTGGCATCCACGACAGTGCGGATACAGGCATCAATCAGGGAGGTCCGGTCATAAAACACATTGATGCGCACCCCTTCCGGCAACGCCCCGCCCAGTTGGGCGATCGCCCCCTTGACACGATTGACCACATCCTGCGAGTTTTCACCCTTGAGCATGATGATCATGCCCGCGACCACTTCCCCTTTTCCGTCCCGGGTGACTGCCCCCTGCCGTGGCTCGGAGCCAATGACAATGTCCGCTACATCCCTCAGGAAAACCGGCGTCCCATCCTGCGCCAGGAGCACAATGCTCCCGATATCGGGCAAATCCTTCAACAATCCGACCCCGCGCAGGTAGAATTGTTCCCACCCCCGGACAATGATCCCGCCGGCCGCATTGGCATTATTCCGCTCAACCGCATTCACCACCTCCGTCGAAGTCAGTCCGTACTTCAACAGCTTCTCGGGTGATACGAGCACTTGATACTGCTTTACATACCCGCCAAAGCTGTTGACCTCATTGACACCGGCTATGGGCTTCAACCGCGGCGCAATCAGCCAATCCTGGATGGTGCGCAGCTCCATCGCGTCCGCCTTCTCGCTTTCCACCGTGTATTGCAGGATTTCGCCCAGCCCGGTACTGATGGGGCCCAGTTCCGGATCCACCCCCGGCGGCAACCGGTCGCGGGCAATCGCCAAACGCTCTGAAACAATCTGCCGCGTCCAATACGTATCCACCCCGTCCTCAAAGATAATGACGACCTGGGAGAGTTCCGCCTTGGAGAGCGACCTGACCTGTTTGACTTTAGGGAGTCCACCCATGACTTGCTCGATCGGGTAACTCACCCGCTCTTCGACATCCACCGCCGCCAGGCCCGGGGCCTTCGTGAGGATCATCACCTGGACATTGGTTACGTCGGGAAAGGCATCGATGGGCAATTGCTTCCAGGCAAATATCCCGAGAACAACCAGAAGGGCCGTCCCCAGCATGATCAGCAAGCGCTGATGCAGAATTATTTTGATCAATTTGTCAAACATCGCCGGCTCCTTCCGTTAATCCGCGCAGCCCGCACCCATTTTTTCACGCAACACATCCGACTTGAGCAGAAACGCCCCGTCGGTTACGACGGTTTCGCCTACCTGTAAACCGTCCAACACCTCAATCAGGCTGGAAAATGCCCGCCCTTTGCGGATGTTCTGCCGCACGAAGAAGTCATCCTTCCAATGTTTGAAAACAAAGGACACCCCCTCATCCTCAAAAACGGCGCCTCGCGGCACGGCCATGACGTCTTCTGCCTTGTCCGCACCCAGTGAAATCGCCGCGTCACAGAACATTCCCGGCCGTAGCAGCAAGTCGGCATTCTCGATCGTGGCACGCACCCGTACCGTGCGTGTTTGCTCATTCATCGTCGCGCCTACATAATCCAGTACCCCCTTAAAGGGCTGATCAGGAAACGCGGCCACCTTGATTTCCACAGCCACCGCTCCCCGTTTTTCGGCGGCCAGCAGCGGCGCCAGGTCACCTGAATGCACGTTGGCCCAGACCCAAACCGAGGTGAGATCCGTCAACAACATCAAATCCTTGCCTGGCTCCGCCACTTCACCGGCCACCGCATGTTTTTCAATAATCGTTCCCGCCGCC
>JBIKMI010000229.1:0-4703 GCA_044359285.1 Kiritimatiellia bacterium | reverse complement strand
AGGGATTATGGCGTCGGGGCACAAATTCTGGCGGATCTGGGATTAAGCAAGATAAGGCTGATCACCAATAACCCCCGTAAGGTGATCGGGCTCGAAGCGTATGGCTTGACGATCGCGCAGCGGGTGCCACTTATCCTGCCGTCCAACAAGCATAGTCAGCGCTATCTGGCGACCAAGAAGAAGAAAATGGGACATTTGCTGTAAGCAGTTAAACGTAAAATGTTAAACGTTAAGAGTGAAGACGAGTGAATCGGGAGGGAGAAAATAATGAGTACCAATGTGAAAGAAGTGTCGGGCAATCTGATCGGGCAGGGGTTGAAATTCGCGATTGTGGTCAGCCGGTTTAACGATTTGTTCACCAAGGAACTGGTGGGAGGGGCCATTGATTGTTTCGTGCGCCATGGGGTGAGTGAAAAAGATGTGACCGTGGCCTGGGTGCCGGGTGCCAATGAGCTGCCCTTTGTGGTTCAGCAACTGGCGGCCAAAGGGGGCCAGCATGCCATCGTGGCGCTGGGGGTCGTGATCCAGGGGGCAACCCCGCATGCGGATCTGATCAACGCCCAGGTGTCACGGGCGTTGTCGGGGATTGCGCTGGACAAGCAGGTGCCGGTGATCAATGCCGTGGTTTGTGCCGACAACCTGGAACAGGCCATTGAACGGTGCGGCACCAAGGCGGGAAATAAGGGCTGGAGCGGGGCGCTGGCCGCCATTGAGATGGCGAACCTGTGCAAGCAGATGGGAGCGTAATATGGGATCCCGGCGAGATGCCCGCGAAGCAGCGGTACAGATCCTGTTCCAGCTGGATTTCAATCCAGGGGAACTGCCAGCCACTTTGGCATCTTATTGGCTGGACCGTAAAGTCACGACCAAGACCCAGTTATTCGTTGAGGAACTGGTACGCGGGGTGATGGAAAACCGTTTCCAGGTGGACGCGGTGATTGCCAAGTGTGCGCAGAATTGGGACTTGCCCCGTATGGCGACCGTCGATCGCAACGTGATTCGCCTGGCCGTATATGAGATGATGTTCCGCAAGGAAATTCCCCATGCCGTCTCCATCAACGAGGCCGTCGCCATTGCGAAAAACATGGGGGATGTCGGGTCTGGCCGCTTTGTCAATGGCGTGCTGGACCGGGTCCACCGGGATATTGAGGCGGCCATCGTCGCTGGGGATGGGCCCGCGTCATGAAGTCCTGGTTGACGGCACTTGCGCGCACCCGCGACAAGATTGCGGGGGGGCTCGCCCGGTTGATTCCCGGTCTGGCCAAGGCCGATCCGGCCGCCCTCGAGGAGTGGGAGAAATTGCTGATCCAGGCGGATATCGCCCCCCGCCTGGTTGAAGAATGGATCGCCCGCTTGAAGCGCAAGGCCGGGAGCGGGGATATGACCCATCTGATGGAGACGATGCTCCTGGCGGCCTTCCCCGAACAGGCTCCCTATCAGTGGACCCTGCCCGCTTCCCCGAAAGTCATTCTGATTACCGGAGTGAATGGGTCTGGAAAAACCACTACCACGGCCAAGCTCGGCCATCTGGCGAAGCGGCAGGGCCTGACCCCGCTCCTGGCTGCGGCCGATACCTTCCGCGCGGCAGGATCGCATCAACTTAAATTATGGGCGGACCGGCTGAAGCTGGATGTGGTGGTGGGCGCCCATGGGGCGGATTCAGCGGCGGTCGCGTTTGATGCCACGAAGGCCGCCGTGGCGCGAAAGGCCGATGTGGTGCTGATTGATACCGCCGGCCGCATGCACACCAAGCAGCCGCTGATGGATGAACTCCGGAAAGTGCAGCGCTCGATTGCCAAGGCGCTTCCCGGCGCACCCCATGAAAACTGGATCGTTCTTGATGCCACCCTCGGTAATAACGCGATTATTCAGGCCCGGATGTTCAAGGAATGTGTGGATCTGACCGGCGTGGTGATTGCCAAGCTGGATGGGTCATCCAAGGGCGGCTTTATCTTCACGATCCGCAAGGAACTGGGGTTGCCTGTCCATTTTGTCGGGCTGGGTGAAGGAGAGGGCGATCTTGCCCCGTTCGATTCGAAGGAATTTGTGAAGGGCTTTCTCGGGGTTTAAAGCCGCAGTTGTTGAGTTGTTCGGTTGTCGGTTGTTGTGAAAATGAAATCACATGAGTCTTCTTGACGCAAAATGGATGGCAGAGGCAATCCGACTTGCCCGGCTGGGCGAGGGGCTGACGCGACCCAATCCCCCCGTGGGCGCGGTCGTGGTCAAGGGTGGCAAGATCATTGGGCGTGGTTATCATCGCAAGGCCGGTGGCCCTCATGCTGAGGTGCTTGCCCTGCGGCAGGCTGGAGCCCGGGCCCGGGAAGCCACGCTTTATGTGACGCTTGAGCCCTGTTCCTCCTGGGGCCGTACGCCGCCCTGTACCGGGGCGATTCTCGCTGCCGGCATTCAGCGGGTGGTCTGTGCAATGGCCGATCCGAATCCCTGCCACACGGGGAAAGGCTTCATCCTGCTTCGCAAGGCGGGGGTAACTGTCGAGGTCGGGCCGGGGGCGGCGGAGGCGTTCGATCTTCTCAGGCCATTCACCTCATCCATGTTGCGTGCGCGGCCTTACCTGACGGTCAAGCTGGCCTCCTCGCTGGATGGCCGCATTGCCGATGCGTCGGGTTGTTCGCAATGGATCTCGGGGCCCAAGGCCCGCGTGCAGGTGCAGGGCTTGCGACGCCGGGTGGATGCTGTAATGGTCGGGGCGGGGACGGTGATCAAGGATAATCCGTCCCTCCTGCCGCGTCCGCCCCGGGGGCGGACGCCCTATCGCGTTATTGTGGATGCCAAAGGGACCGTGTCGGCAACCGCCCGCGTGTTTACCGATGAGCATGCCGCCTGCGCGCTTTTGGCAACCACCCGGCACTGTTCTGTGCGCCAGCGTGACGCCTATGCCAAAGGCGGGGCACAGGTGTTGGTATTACCCTCTTCCGGACGAGGGGTGTCGCTGACTGCCTTGATGAAGGCCTTGCATGCCAGGGGTATCCTGCACGTCGTGTGTGAAGGCGGCGGGGTCCTGGTGGGCTCATTGTTGAAGGCCGGTCTGGTGGATGAACTGCTTCTGTTCGTTGCACCGGTAATTTTAGGCGGGAATGGACGACCCTCTGTAGGCGGGGTCGATTGGGCTCTGGCGAAAGCACCCCGGATGAAGGTAGTGGAAACGGGGCAGGTCGGAGACGATGTCATGATCCGTCTACGGGCGCCCTGTGGCGAAGAAAAGAGTTTGAACAGAAGGTCGCGAAGACCGCGAAGGAAGAAATAGATGCGCCTGCGGCGAACCTATCAGGGGTTTGAATTCCATCAAATCATCTGCGTGTTTGCGGCGACTCCGCCGCAAGCACCTTGGCGATCTTTGCGTGCTTCTGTTCAAACTCTTCTCGATTCTGGATACGTCAGGTAAGGGAGGAATTATGTTTACAGGTTTGATTCAACAGGTCGGGAAGTTGGCGGGGAAAAAGCCACGTGGCGACGGGATGGTACTGACCATTCAACACGAGGCCTGGGAATCACCTCTGATCAAGGGTGAGAGCGTGGCAGTGCAGGGGGTATGTCTCACCGTTACCGCGATCCGGGCGGGTGAATTCTCCTGTGATGTCCTGAATGAAACGGTGAATAAGTCGAATCTGGGCAAGAAGGAGCCCGGGGCGCCCCTGAATCTCGAACGCGCCTTGAGAGCCGATGAACGGCTCGGCGGCCATATCGTCAGCGGCCATGTGGATGGGCCGGGGACCGTGCTGGCGTTTGACCAGAAGGCCTCCGATTGGGTGTTGGAGGTTTCCTGTGATGACACCCTGCTGCTGGGAATGGTCCCGAAAGGCTCCATCGCGATTGACGGGATCAGTCTGACCATTGCGGAGTTGCGTGCAAAATCCTTCACGGTTCACATCATCCCCCACACGTTGGCACATACCTCGCTACAGGGCTTGAAGCGCGGGCACACGGTGAATCTGGAGACCGACGTTATCGGCAAATACGTGCAGCGCTATTTAGAGCACATTCAGCCGGCAGCCGGCCTCACGATGGCAAAACTCCAGTCGGCCTTCGGGGGCATCTGAAAGAGTATTCGAAATTCAGCATTTATTATTCCGGCTATTAAACAGTAGCGACTTCCGCACGACGAAAATGACTTTTACCACCCGCCTGGAGTACCAGGCTTGAGGCACGGAGTCACAGGGAATTCCAATAGGCAAGAAGAGAATGTTGCGGGATTTTTAATTCCGGAGTACCAGAATTCAAAATCCCGCAACGGTTCCTGGGAGCAATACCAGGAGAAAGAGGAGGAGTAATTGATACCCTCCTGCATTCCAGGGAATGCTCGTGAATGTCCTCGCAATACCTAATCAATTGTTATACATATAACTATATAGATAGATTCTGGTGAAGTGTTTCGGGGGTGGCTGAATGGCAGAGAGCTTTCGAAAAATCCGTTGACGGCATAACGGGATCCGTTATTATAAAGGTGTGTCATGATTAGATATTTCAAGTGCAGAGACACAGAGGCTTTGTTCAATGGGGAGCGAGTGCGGCGTTGGGGGATGGTGACGAGGGCGGCCATGCGGAAGTTGGAGTGGCTTAATGCGGCTAAAGATGTGAACGACTTGAGAGCTCCGCCAGGAAACAGGCTGGAACGGTTGGCGGGCGATCGCGCAGGTAGCTACAGTATTCGTATCAACGACCAGTGGCGATTGTGTTTTGAGTGG
>JBIKMI010000228.1:0-4721 GCA_044359285.1 Kiritimatiellia bacterium | reverse complement strand
GAAGTCCGCAAAGAAGAGTTATTCTTTACCGCCTCCGGCGGAACAACAAAATTCCTTCGCGATCTCTGCGAGCTCCTGTTCAAATTTCTTTTCGTTCCCTCTTCACGTTTCACGCCTTACGCCTCACGTTTCACGCCTTACGCCTCACGTTTCACGCCTTACGTCTCACGTCTTACGTCTCCCTCTTCACGTTTCCGCCATGATCGCACCGAACAGCTCCTCATCCGTCGGCTGCGTGCTCGGGATAGGATAGGAAACCCACGTATAATTCAACATGTGCTCCCAGGTGATATTGGAACTGCTGATATTCCCCCCCCACGTCCCGCAACCCAGGGTCAGCGTCATCGGCATCCCATTGGTCCAGCCCCCGGAATTGGCCAGACATTGCGGCTGACGGATCATGATGCGCGACACCTTGACCTTGAGCGCGAGTTCAAGCACGCGCTGGTCGTTGGCGGTATGAATGCCGCAGGAGTGACCCGCCCCGCAATACGTGGTGATCCGGTTGACCAGATCGATGGCCTCATCGAAGGTCTTCCACTTGTACACGGCCACCGTGACCGAGAGCTTCTCCCGCGAGAACGGGAAGGCATCGCCAATCCCCGTCTCCGGAACCAGGAAGAATTTCTTCCCTTCCGGAAGCGCGATCCCCGCCAGTAGCGCGATCGCCGCCGCCGGCTGGGCCACCACCCCCTTGGTCAGCACATGCTTCACCGGGTCCCACGTCGCCGCCTGCAGCCGCGCTTTTTCCTCCGGGCTGACGCAGTAACCGCCCACCGCCTCCAGTTCCTTGATCATCCGGTCATAGACATCCGCCTGGATGGCCAGCGCATTCTCCGCGGAACAACTGGTGGCATTATCAAACGTTTTGGACCGCATGATCTTGTCCGCCGCATCCTTGAGGTCGGCGGTCTCGTCCACCACACACACCGCATTCCCGCTGCCGACCCCGTAGCTGGGGGTGCCGCTGGCATAGGCCGCCTGCACCAACCCGGCGCCACCCGTGGCGAGCACCAGATCGCACTGTTTCATCAATTCCATGCTCGCCTCCAGCGATACCGGATCAACCCCGATGACCAGATCCTCCGGCCAGCCCCGTTTCTTGAGGACGTTCCGTACCGCGTTGACGGCCATCGTGCAGGTCTTCTGGGCCTTCGGGTGCGGTGCCAGGATAATCGCGTTGCGGCTCTTCAAGGCCCCCAGGATCTTGACAAAGGGCGTGGCCTCGCCGTTGGTCACCGGCACAATGCCGCCGATGACGCCAATAGGCTTGGCGATCTTCCGGATCCCGGCGCGGGGATCATCAAATACCACGCCAACCGACTTTTTACCCTTCATATCGCGGAAGGTTCCCTTGACCTTGTTGATGATCTTCGCGACCTTGTGCGGGACATTCCCCATGCCGCTTTCCACCACCAGTGTTTCCGCCAGCTCCTGCGCGAACTCGGGCCTGACCGCCGCCCAGGCAACCCGCGCCGTCAGCTCATCCACCTGCTCCTGGGAGGCGAATTCGATCACCGCCTGGGCCTTGCGCGCCCGCTTCACCAGTTCCCGGATCATTTCCTGTGCTCCACTCGTTGTCATCTTGCCTCCGATTACAAAGTTCCAATGCTAAAAAACGGCTCCCATCATGCTACGGCATGCAAACAAAAATGGAAAGGGAAAGACCGTGCAAAATGAAACAAAATAAGTGCAGTTTAGCCGCCTGCCACACCCATATCCTAATCCATTTGGGAATAATAAGAGAGTGTGATTGTTGGAATTTCTTTTTAGGCTAACGCTGGGAGCCTGTAATGCGCCAAATCATTTTCCGACGCGATCAGGAATGATGCACTTACACCCTTTCAGCGGCGACGATGGCACATTCACCTTTTTGCCGTTCAGGCGGACCCACCGTCCGCCAAGACGGAAGGACTTCACAACCCTGCCGCCCCGACAGGACAGGAACAACACCGCCGCATCCGTTTCCAGTTTCAATCCTTCCCATCGACGGGCATCAAAGCCCGCCGTCTGGCTTCCATTTTCCGCCCCCATGGGAGCCTTTTCAAGTTCCACAACCACCGGCCTTGGTCGCATGACATCCCGTTGCACAAGCCATACATCCTGGAACTCGCCGTCCTCGATCAGGATCGCATGATGCCGGTCGTCACGGTAGGGCGTGGTCCGGAGCGTCAGCGACGTCACGCGCACCTCCGGCACCGTCCGGCCGTCATGCGGATAATAGACGGTGGAGAACATGCAGGCGCCCATCGTTGCCCGCGTGATATCCGCCATACGGTATCCCCTGAAGCCTTCCGCGTTGAGGGCGTCGAGATACCCATTGGGCACTTCCACAACGGCCAGATTCTCGAACGGTTCAGGAATTATCAGAACCCCCGGCCCGTCCGCCACGCGGGCATCGAGCCCCACCCGCCCCTCCAGCGGTCGAGCCGTCACCCCCGCCTCGAAGTGCAACCGCTGCCGGTAGTGGTGCGGTCGGATATCCCCTTCCGTCGCAAAGACCGTGTTGAACCCGGTAAAATCCATCGTGATGGCATCAGTCATGATGAAATACCGGCCGCGCACGAAGAGCACGTCTCGCCGGTGCAGCAGCGGCCGGTAGCCATCATGGCGAAACGTCGCAAAGTCAAAACCGCCGCGCGCCTCCAGACAGGTCGCCGCCCTGGTGACCCGCGACGGTTGTAGCCCCCAGGCGTCGGCCAGGGCCTCGTGGCTCTTGAGGTTGTCGTGGTCGATGACGAGCGTGTTGTGCGCATCCATCGAGAAGTAGTATCCGCGGGCCACCCCCATGGGCATGCCATACGTACGGCTGATGGGATCGCCAATGACCCGTCGGCCCTGGGCGCTGAGCGCAAAATCGAACGTGTTCCAGTGCTGGTGGATGTTGTAGAGCGCCTCGTTCTTGACCCCCAGCCAGAGCCAGTTGGCATCGGGCCGCCACCCGTCGCGCAGCACAAGATGCCCGACCGACGGGTAGAGCCGCGACCGTTCGCGCGGCAGCCGGGCAGGCGTCCGGTCCCACCCCGCCTGGAAGGCGGGATTGACCGGCGCTTCCTGCCCGAGCGCCCGGGATATCCCCTTCAGCACCGATGACCGGTAGAATGCGCCGGACTCCTCGCAGATCGAATGCAGCGTGGGCGCGGCGCCATCGCCCGTGTCGGGCAGGCGCCCGTCCGGGGCTGCCAGGAATCCGGTGAATTCCAGCCAATCGAGGAGCTTTCGCTCGCGCACCTTGCCCAGCAGGGTGCGCCCGTTAATGCGCGCCATCGAATCAGGCTGGGCATAGCGGATAAAGCAACGGTACTGGTAGGCCGTACATGCCTCGCTGCCGGTATGGTCGGGCAGCAGGTTGTGGTCAAAATGCTTCCGGATGGTCCACGCCCCGAACGCCTCCTGCTCGCACGCCCGCTTGAATTCCGGATACCCCACTCCCAGGAAGTAGCAGGTCGTCCCCCGCTCCATCAGGTGGTGGTTGTCGGCACGCCAGGAACAGCCCAGAAAACGGGTGAACTGGAAGGACAGGAACCAGAATCGACGGATCAGCTCAAACCAGAAGGAATCCGGCAGGATGCCGGGGGTACGCATCAGCTTCGAATCCAGGACATCCGCCCAGTGGAAGACCGTGTAGCAACTGTCCAGTTGCGCGTGGGCCTTCCCGCCAAAATGCTCAAACTCCTCACGGTGGAAGGCGGGATCCAGAACAAACGGACAGGCGCTCCAGTGGCTCGTCATCCACGTCTGGAACGCCTCTGCATACCTCGCCTCCCCGGTACGGGCCCAAGCCTCAGCCAGGGTCGCTATGCCGCCCTGTCGCCGGATCACCTTGTGCCGTTTCAGGGCGGCAGTCCAGTCGATCCCGCCGGGCCCACCGACCGCCACCGGCAGAACGTCACCTTCCTCGAAAACCTTGAACTCCGCCAAGGCATCCGCGCGCGCGATCAGCGAAGGCCCGTTTTCCCAGTCCGACCAGTGCGGGTCGGTACGATACCTGGTGAGCAACGGCGTCCGGCGGCCGCGGAAATGCGCCACCAGCGCCGCCTGCGCTCCCGCCTCATCACCCCGCGTCAGCGCGGCCCTGACGGCCCGTAACGGCGCATAGGACAGATCCAGCCCCGCCCACAAAGCCGCATCGGTCAATTGCCGCGCATCGGCATTCACCCCGTTCGACACAGGCACCACCCCGCCGAACCGATTCACCACCTCGTTTTTAGCATTACGTCTTGTCACGGCTTGTACATCCTCCTTGCCGCCGCCAAAATCCCCGCCTCATCAAGTCCATGTTTGGCCAGCAGTTCATCCGCCGACCCCGACTCCCCAAAGGTGTCGCTTACGCCCAGACGCACCAACCGCGCCCCTTTCCCCTGTTCGGCCAGCACTTCCGCCAGCGCACTGCCAAGCCCTCCAAGGATACTGTGCTCCTCGACCGAGATCAAGGTGCGGTAACGGGCTGACAAGGCCACCGCCAGGTCCGCATCAAACGGCTTAAGCGTATGGAAGTTGACCACCCCCACCCGACGCCCCTCCTTCGCCAATTGCTCCGCCGCCGCCACCACATTAAACAGCACCGGACCACATCCGCACAGGCAGATTCCAGCGCCTTCCCGCAGAACCTGCGCACGCCCGATCTCAAAAGCGCACTCCACCGGAACATAATCCGGAGTCGGATAGCGCGACAGACGCAGATACGCCGGTCCCTTGCGCTCATACACCGCCTCCACCGC
>JBIKMI010000226.1:0-4735 GCA_044359285.1 Kiritimatiellia bacterium | reverse complement strand
ATGATGATCATGACGCCCCTCCTGTCGTTTTACAGTTGCATCATGGGGGTGGTGGGAGGGGGCATTGTGGGGATGACCCAGTTGAATGTGCCCTGGGCGGCTTACATTGATAATGCGATCCGGTTTGCCGCCAATAAGGATCTTTTTGTAGGAATGCTCAAGGCCTTTCTCTTTGGCATGATTATTGTGATTACCGCCTGCCATCAGGGGTTTGCGACGACGCAGGGCGCGGTCGGGGTCGGTAATGCCACCCGCCGCACGGTGATTCTTTCATTCCTGTCGATCCTGGTGGTGGGTTACATGATTACAAGGTTCTTCTACGTATGATTCAGCTTGAAAATGTTACCAAGATCCTGGGTACGCGTAATGTGCTCGACGGGGTGAATCTGCAGGTCCGCAAAGGGGAAACCCTGGTGATTGTGGGGCCGTCCGGTACCGGCAAGAGCGTGACGCTCAAGCACATGGTCCGCCTGATGACGCCCGACGAAGGGCGCGTCACGGTGGATGGGCAGGTTGTTAGCGAGGCCAGTGGAAAGAAACTGGAGTCCATCCGGGATAAATTCGGCGTGCTCTTCCAGGGGGGCGCCCTGCTGGAATGGTTGAATGTCGCCGAGAATGTGGCCCTTCCCCTGCGCGAGAAAACGACGCTGTCCAATGACGAGATCATGGTGAAAGTCATGGAAAAACTGGCGATGGTCGGCCTGGAAAAGGATATCGAGAAGTTTCCCTCCGAAATTTCCGGCGGCATGCGCAAACGGGTGGGGCTGGCCCGGGCAATTGTCACCAATCCCCAGATCATTCTCTATGATGAGCCCACTTCCGGGCTGGATCCGGTCTCCTCGCGGATGATTGACCGGTTGATCGACGATTTGAGGCGGGAACTCGGGGTGACGAGCGTGGTGGTGACGCATGATCTGCATAGTGCGCTTTCCATCGGAACCCGGATTGCCATGTTGACCCAGGGGAAAATCATCGAGCTGGCGGAGCCGGCGGAATTTGTGAAATCAAACGTCGAGGAAGTGCAGCTCTTTTTGGAAGCACAGTTTATCACCGTGCGCGGTGAATGGGAGAAGAACGGACTATGAAGCAGAGTAGCGTGGAACGGGAGATGTCGATCGAGTTGATTGTGGGAACGTTCATGTTCATGATTCTGATGGCGCTCGCCTATTTCACCATTGTCCTGGGGCGGGCCAGTTTTTTTGAAAAGAAGTTCCCGCTGGAAGTCGAGTTCGCCGATGTCATGGGCTTGCGCAAGGATGATACGGTGGTCCAGCGGGGGATGACCGTGGGGAAAATCAAAACCTTGCGCCTGATGGACGGCAAGGTGCGGGTGCAGGCCTTGCTGGATAGCCCCATTCAGCTGAAGACGGATTATAAGATCACCGTGGTGACCACGTCGATTCTCGGGGGCCGTTACGTGGAAGTCAAGGAGGGGTCGGCCCAGGCCGCGCCGTTGCCCCCGGATGTGATGCCACAGGGGGAAAAGCCCTTCGACCTGATGGCCGAGGCCGCCCAGGCGGTTCATGAGGTCAGGGCCGCCATGAATGAGGGTGGCATTCTGACGAATCTTCAGCAGACCATTGCTTCTATCAAGGATGTGACTTCTAAAATCAGCCAGGGTCAGGGGACCATCGGCAAACTGGTCAATGAGGATGGCATCTATAATGAGTTCCAGGGGGCGGCCAGGGATATCCGTGCGGTGACGGCCCAGGTTCAGGCAATGGCTGAAAAAATCAACAAGGGCGAAGGGACCCTGGGCAAGCTGATTACGGATGATTCGGTCTATACGAATATCCAGGCCGTGGCGGTGAATTTGAAGGATATCAGCGACCGGCTCAATAAGGGCGAAGGGACGCTGGGCAAGCTGTTATCGAGTGATGACCAGCTTTATAAGGATATCTCGGCGACGGCGGATTCGCTGAAGATGATCACCGGGAAGATCCAGCGGGGCGAAGGCATGCTGGGCAAGCTGGTTAATGATGAGACCCTGTACAATGAAGTCAAGGCCGCCGTGGGAGAAGTCCGGTTGGCCGTCGATGATTTCCGGGAGACGTCGCCCGTGGTGTCGTTTACGACCCTGCTGATCGGGGCGTTTTAAAGATGGGAGGAGTGGCCACAGTGGCACGCCGTTTGCAGCAGCTGGCGGGCCGGATCTCCGCCAGCCCGTTGCTCGATCTGGTCTGGCCACGGGACTGCGAGCTCTGCGGGGCCCGTCCGGGCCGGACAGGCCATTACGTCTGCTGGGATTGCCTGAGCGCGCTTCCCCTGATTCACTCCCCCTTCTGCAGTGTCTGCGGCGATCCCGTGGAGGGCGCCATCACCCGGGATTATGTCTGCTCGTTATGCGTGGATCGCACGCCGGGATTTGATCAGGCGCGCTCGGCGGTCCGCTTTAAAGGGGGGATTAAAGACGTGCTCCACCGCTTCAAGTATGCGAATGCCACGCACATGACCTCTGATTTAAGCGCGCTGTTGCACGCCTGTGTCACCACTCACTACGCACACGAGCCCTTCGATGCTGTGGGTTTTGTGCCGCTGTATCCGGCTAAGGAGCGCTCCCGCACCTACAATCAGGCGAAGCTGCTGGCGCAACATCTGGCGCGGCGCATGAAACTCCCGCTCGCGGGCGGATGCCTGCAGCGCATCCGGGAGACCGGGACCCAGACCCGTCTGAATATGAAAGCCCGTGCAGAAAATGTGGCCCATGCCTTTCAGGCCTGCTGCCCCCAATGGATTGAGGGACGCCATTTTCTGTTGGTGGATGATGTCATGACCACCGGCGCCACCGTTTCGGAGATCAGTCGCGAACTCAAGGCGGCTGGGGCTAGGCGAGTGTGCGTGGTGACGGTCGCACGGGGATAGCTATGAATTTGGAATTTATCCATACCTTGATCAGGACGGTGACGGGCCGGAAATTCTTTGTGCCCGGTCTGGGGCTGTTAGGTCTGGCGGGGTCGCTCGCCGGCCTTGCGGTCTTCACTTTCATTTATGCCAAAGGCTATTCCTATATCACCAATGACCCGGAGGCGTGCCGGAATTGTCATGTGATGAACCAGGTTGTCGAAAACTGGTCCAAAGGAGGGCATCAGCATGTGGCGGTGTGCAATGATTGCCATGTGCCGCATAATCTGGTCGGGAAGCTGATCACCAAGGCGGATAATGGGTTCCATCACAGTTATGCGTTTACGTTCAAAGAGGTCCCCGTTGCGATCAAGGCCCGGGAGGCCTCCGCTGTGATTGTTCAGGAGAATTGTATCCGGTGTCATGCCGCCCTGGCCGCTCCCGCGGCCTGCGGGGTGACGGGGGGCGAGCCGGCGTTACGTTGTGTGGCCTGCCACCGTGAGGTCGGGCACGTTCATAATTAATCAGGAAAGAGGGGCTAATATGGCATCAGCGGAAATGAAGACAAAGACGGTGTTGTTGTGGTGGGGTGCGGCGTTTGTGGCGACGGCCCTCGTGGGGGCCGGGATTGCCGCGCTACTGCTGGATATCAGCGGGAAAAAAGCGCAGGGCCGGCAATATCCCCTCATGCTGAACAAGGTCAGCGATGACCATGTCGATTTCGCGGTATGGGGCAAAAATTTCCCCTCCCATCTCGAAGCCTATCAGTCCATGGCTCAGAATAATGTCCCCACCGAATTCGGCGGCAGCCTTCCCTATAGTAAACTCTTGCGGACAACGGCTATGACCGCACTCTGGGCCGGCTATCCCTTCGGCCTGGACTTCAACGAAGAACGCAGTCATTTCTTCTCTCAAATTGACCAGCGCGACACCAAGCGAAACAATAAGGCCTGGATGAATACGCACGGGTTGCCCAAATTCGCCGGTCAGCCCGGCGCATGTATGAATTGCCATAGTGGCTGGGCTCCCGCTTTGATTCGAGAGCTGGGCTGGGAGACGTTTAATAAGACCCCGTACTGGGATTTGATCGCTAAGATTGAATCGGCCCATGGTGGGGATATTCACGGTGCGAAGATGGGCAGCACCTGTGCGGATTGCCACGCGCCGGAGGATATGTCCCTGCGCGTAACCCGGCCCGCCTACATTAATGCCATGGTGGCGCGCGGCTATGAGGCCGATGCCGGGCACGGGCTCAAGGCCACCCGGCAGGAGATGCGCTCCCACGTCTGCCAGCAGTGCCATGTGGAGTATTATTTCAAGGGCCCCGATAAGGAGCTCACCTTCCCCTGGTCAAAATGGCCCAAGGATCAGAGCCTGCGGATCGAGATGATTGAAGCCTACTATAATGAGGCCCGCCAAAGTACGAACGGGTTCAAACACGATTGGATCCACAAGGAGACGGGGGCTGCCATGCTGAAAATGCAGCACCCCGAGACTGAGCTTTTCTCCAGCGGTATTCATGCGCGGTCACAGGTGTCCTGCGCGGATTGCCATATGCCCTACAAACGGGAGGGGGCGGTCAAGATCACCAATCACAACATCACCTCCCCGTTGCAGCACATCAATGCGTCCTGCCAGACCTGCCACCCGGAGAGCGAGGCTGATTTGCGGCTGCGGGTCCAGAAGATCCAGCGCTCCACCGCCTGGTCTCTGAAGCAGGCGGAAGGCGCCATTCTGGCCTTGATTACTGATATCAATGCGGCCCGGGCGGGGATTCTTAAAACGGCTGCAGCCGGTGAGGCCAAAACAGATGAGGCGCGTGAGGCGCTGCTGGCCACCTGTCTGGGCGAGGCGCGTGAACTGCACCGGCGTGCCAGCATGAGGTGGGATTTTA
>JBIKMI010000381.1:0-4741 GCA_044359285.1 Kiritimatiellia bacterium | reverse complement strand
TTTTCCACGCCCTATCTCTTGCAGATCATGCAGGGTATCAACGGGGGCCATGAACGGCTGGATGTCCATATCTTCACCATGCGGGAGGAGGGGCTTGTCACGGCGACGCAGCTGGCCGATCGTCATGTGGACGGCGTCATCCTGCTGGGGGTGGAGAACGACGCCTATCTGCGGGAGTTCGTGAAGTGGGGGGTTCCCGGCGTGGTTGCGGACTATTTCACCGACGGGATTCCGCTTGATTTCGTGGCTTGCGACAACCCAAACGCCGTACAACAGGCCGTGCAGCATCTTGTCGGATTGGGGCATCGGAGCATCTGCTATGTGGGCAACGACCCCACGCTCTTGGAGAAGGTCGCCGGGGCAGAGCGTATGGAGACACGGTCCGCGGACTTTATTGAGCGGCGCGAGACGGCGATTCGCGCGATGGGTGCCATGCCGGTTCGATGGAAGGAGGCGGTCATCCCCCGGCTTCATGTGGATCGCATGGCGGCAGTCGGGCTTCTGACCACGGCCTGGCGGGAGGATGCGGACCGGCCGACGGCGTTTCTTGCCGATGGCAACGATTCGGCCAACCTGCTGATACGCGAACTGATGACACGGGGGGTGCGGGTGCCCGACGAGGTTTCGGTCTGCACGGTCGCGACGGCAGTTGGACTCACGGATCAGGGGGTGGCCCTCACCGGCGCCCGTTTCGATTTCGTCGGCATGGGCCGCAAAGCGGTGGAACTACTGAAACGGCGGTGTGAGGAACCCGAAGCGGCCGCGGAACCTGCTGTGTACCGGGTTGGATTCGAGTGGATGGAGGGGGGGACGGTGGGGAGACGTGAGGAGTGAAACGTGAGACGTGACACCTTAATCTCTGGCGATTAGGGCGACAGGTTTTCTGAAGACTGAAGACTGAACACTGACTTTAACAGGGGGAACCATGAAAACTCAGACACAAATAGCATGGATGGTGATGATTCTAGTGATGGTTGCGCTGGCGGCGGGGCCGGCAGGGGCGGCGGATTTCCTGGTCGGAAAAAGTGGCCAGACCTACTCAACGATCCAGACGGCGGTCAACGCGGCCCGCGACGCGGGCGCCAACACGCATACGGTGCGGATCATGGATTCGGAGGACTACGCCGAGTGTGTCGTGCTGGATCACGCCAATTTCAACAATATTAACCTGACCATTGAGGCGGCCAGTGGGCAGACGCCGCGGTTGCACTCGTTCAGGACAACGCCTACTACTACAGTGATTACATCCATGCAGGGGCTGACTCTTAGGCGGCTTCGATTCGATGAAAGCCTGCTAGGTGCGCAGGCGCCCACACTCACGGGAGCGGCCGAGATCGGCTGGGGCAGTGGCACTAAGTTTTCAGGCAACGTGACCATTGAGAGTTGCACATTTACGGCGGCCGCGACAACCTCGTGGGGCGTTGGCATCTACTGCCGAATGGACAATGCTTCCTATAAGGTTACGGTAACAAACTGTAACTTCTACCTGTCGGGGAGTACGGCATTACGTGGCATTGATACGATTAGTGGTTCCAACAAGATGGGGCTGGAGGTCTCGGACTGCGTATTCATCGGCAGCTCGTCCCTTGCCCACTTCGGAATCCAGGATAAGAATACGGCGACAAGTGGTACGGCGGCGATGAACATCCGCAACAACTTCTTCTACTTCCTGCGCAATGGTTTCATTAACACTGCGGCTGCCACTGCTCCCCTTGGTCACGTTACCATCGAGAACAACACCTTCGTGAAGTGCGACGGTACGGGCAACTCATTCGGCAGCATCTACATCCTTAACCGCACCGCCCCCACGGCCATCATCCAAGATAATTTAGTGGTGAGTGGCGGAGTGAATTCCTTTGACGGCCTGGTGGCTACCGCTACGGCTGTGACCGACTGGAATGCCGATTATAACGCCTTCGTGAATATGACTGGTGGCAACGTTGGTTTTTGGGCTGGTGCGCAGAAGACACTCGCGAACCTCGCAGCTCTGCCGAGTGCCTCCGGGAATCTACTCAACAACACTCTGACCCCTGCTAACCTCTTTGCGAGCTATGGCGGGACGGATTACCGCAATGACTACCGGCTGAAGTCGGGCGTATGGGCGCTGACGGCCGCTTCGGATGGCAGTTACGTCGGTGCGTTCGGCAGGGAACGGCCTACGGTGACCGTTACGGCCACGGACAATACCGCAGCGGAGGCGGCGGCGGAGACGGGAACCTTCACGGTGGGTCGCGGCTCCCGCACGGATGGTGCGCTGGTGGTGAACTATACGCTGCCCGATGCGGTCGGTCGCGCCACGCCGGGCAACGGCGCGGGAGGCGATTACACGACGACCCCGGCGTCGGACTACGCGGCGCGGACGGGTAGTGTGACCATCGCGGATAATGCGAGTAGCGCGACCGTCACGGTGACGCCAGTTGACAACGCGACCCCGGAATCGCCCGAGGACGTTGTGTTGACGCTGGCATCCGATGCCGCCTCCCCCTATGTGGTCGGCGCCTCCTCCAGCGCCACGGTTGCGATCACGGACGACGACTCCGGCAATGCGGCGCCATCGGTTAATGCTGGCGCGGACCAGACGGTGGTGTTCAACACGCTGCCCACCGGCAACGTCACGTTGGATGCCACGCTGGTTGCCGATGACGGCTCGCCGGTCGCGGCGACCTTCCTCTGGAGCAAGCAGAGCGGGCCGGGCACGGTGACCTTCACCGGTGGCGACACGGCGTTGGACACGACCGCCACCTTCGGCACGGCCGGCACGTATGTCCTGCTCCTGACAGCCGATGATACCGCCCTGCAGGGAACGGACACGGTAACCATCGAAGTGCAGGACAACGAGCCGCCCACGGTGAACGCCGGCAATGCCCAGAGCGCGACGCTGCTCTCAACAGTGAACCTCGACGGCTCCGTCACGGTCGATGATGGTCTGCCGACCGCGCCCGCACTGACTTATCTCTGGACGCAGGACAGCGGTCCGGGCACGGCGACCTTCGGCAACAGCGCCGCCATTGACACCACGGCGACGTTCAATCAGCTTGGCATCTACGTGCTGAGGCTGACGGCTACGGATGGTCTTGGATTGTCCGGTTCCGCCACGGTAACCATTACGGTGCGTGACAACGTGGAGTTCACCGCCGTTGCCAGCGGGCGCTTCAGCGCCGCGGCGACCTGGGACGCGCCTGGTGGCGTGGTGGGCCCTCCGATCTATGGCGACACGGCGAACATCGGCGGTAACTACATCGTTACGAATCTGATTGCAAACGGAATCGCCAATCTGGTGACGGTGAATATCCAGAACACAGGCAAACTGCAGCTGGTGGATCCGGGAGCGAGCGTCATCTCCCCGATCCACTCCAGCGCGACGGTGAACGTGGCCGCAGGCGGCACGTTGGAGATCCAGTCGGAGAACAACGTAGTGGGCACGATCAACCTGAACGGCGGGACGCTGTCCCATAATGTTGCCACCGGTGGAACCGGCAACCTCGCTCTGACCGCGACGCTGAACATCAACAGCGACTCGTTCCTGACGCCAATCGGTAGCGGGGCCCTTCCTAGAATCAAATGTCCCGTGCATGGCGCTGGCAAACTGACACTCACCGCAGATGCTGGCACGGTTACCACCAGTATCGAGTTCGCCGGCACAAGCAGTTGGACCGGGGCCTGGGATTTTCAAGCGAATTTCAGGTTTTATAGTGGCTTTTACCAGCACTACATCCCCGGTGATGAGCGCGTGGCTGCAGGTAAAACGGTTACATTCACCGCTACTCCGGCCCGCACGATGAAGGGAACGCGCTCCGGGTTTGGTACAGACTCCTTTGGCTCCACCTCCACGAATACCCTCGGCGACGGTAGCGGTAACGGGGTGCTCAGTCCGGGTGATGGGGTAGGGGGCGTTGGGGTCGTGAGCAGTGCGGCTTCAGGAACCGACACGAGCCATACCTTTGTGTTCAATGCGGGCTCGACCTATACCGCTGACATCACGGGTACGGCCAGCAGCGCGTACGACAAGCTCACGGTGGCGGGCAACGGCGCGGGTACGGGCAACGTGCAGGTGGTGAATGGCGCGAAGCTGGTCGTGAACCTGTGGAAGCCGGACGCGGATACCGTGCTGGATGCAACCATCATTGACGGGTCGGGGTCGAAGATCGGAAGCGATGATTTCACCGGCAACATCACCTGGAACAATTCGGTTGGCTGGAGCGGATTGACGGCTAGCTGGACCGGACCGGATCTGCACGTGACCGGTACCTATACCGCGCCGGTGGTGACGCTGACGGCCACGGACAATACCGCTGCGGAGGCTTCGGTCGAGACGGGGACCTTCACGGTGGATCGCGGTGCGCGTACGGATGGCAATCTGGTGGTCAATTACAGGCTCACGGGCACGGCCACGCCGGGCGGTGATCCGAACGACTACACGCTCGGCTTCGCTGGCAGCGGATCGGTGGACTATACGGCAAAAACGGGTGCGGTGACGATTGCCGACGGTGCGGCCAGCGCCACGATCACGGTGACCCCGTTCGACGATGCCGCGATCGAGAATGTGCCTGAGACGGTGATCCTGTCGCTCACCAACGGCCTGTATAACATCGGCTCGCCGTCCAACGACACGGTGAGCATCACCAGCGACGATTTTGGCAATCTTGCGCCTGAGGTCAGTGCCGGTGCCAACAAGAGTGTCATCAGCAACTCGCTGCCGGCCTCCACTGTTCTGGAGGGGAATGCCACGGACTCCGACAAT
>JBIKMI010000225.1:0-4752 GCA_044359285.1 Kiritimatiellia bacterium | reverse complement strand
CCGTCCACTCGGCATGTTTCCACTCGTTACCCGCTTTAATCCGGGCTTCATACCAACCGAAGTCCAACCCCATCGGCGCGCCGAGGTGGGTCTTCTTCCGGACTGATTCCACGGGATCCATCGTTTCCAACTCGTTGAGGTTAGCCTTGATGTAATGATAAGCGTCCCGGAACGGCATCCCCTGGCCGACCAGTTCCAAGGCGCGGTCGGTGGCAAACACACCCGGCGTAAAGCCTTTCAACAGAGCCTCCCGATTGACCTCCATCCGCTCAATCATCCGGGGTAGAATGGCCAGACACCCGCGCGTGATGGAGATGCCTTCCATAAAGGGCCCTTTGGTTTCCTGCAGGTCGCGGTTATACCCGCTCGGCAATCCACGGGCGATATCCAGCACCGCCATTTCACACGCCATCACCCGCGCCACCCGGGCGCGGACCAATTCGACAACGTCGGGATTGTTCTTCTGGGGCATAATACTGCTCCCGGTTCCGTATTCCACCGGCAGCGTGAAATAGCCGAACTCGGGCATCGTGTACAGCATGAGGTCCTGCGCCATCCGTGAAAGGGAGAGCATCACCTGCACCATTGCCTGGAGAATCAGGGATTCAATTTTTCCCCTGGCGTTATTGGCATAGAGCACGTTATGCACCGGCCGGCTGAAGCCCAACAGGCGGGAGGTCAACTCGCGGTCAACCGGGATGGGAACGCCATAGCTGGCCGCTGAGCCCAGCGGGCACTGGTCATTCAACTCGTACACTCCCATCAGGAGTGACACATCATCCAGCAGACTCTCGGCATGAGCAGAAGCCCATAACCCCACCGAACTCGGCATGGCCGGTTGCATGTGGGTCCGGCCTACCATGGGGACCGCCACATTCCGGTGGGCGAACTTCACCAGCGCCTCCGCCAGCATTAGCGCCTCCCCCACGAGCTGGATCAACTGCTCGCGCGCAAAGAGACGCAAATCCAGGGCGACCTGATCATTCCGGCTACGGCCCGTATGAATCTTTTTCCCAAGATCCCCCAACTTCGCCGTCAAAATCCGCTCCACCGCCAGATGCACATCCTGGTCATCCATGGAAATTGAAAACTTTCCACCAGCCGCACGCTGCATAATCGACGCAAGCTCCCGGATCACGGAACGCCGCTCGGAGTCCGTAATGATGCGCGGGCGCACGGGCATGCGGGACAGCATCGTGGCATGGGCGGCGGATCCAACGCAGTCGGCCTGGACCAACGCCAAATCCAGTTGCAGGTCGCTTCCTGCGGTAAAGTCCAATACCGAAGAGTCAATTGCGCCAACGGTCGTTTTTCGGGTTGTATTACGAGTTGCCATAGGATGTCCCTTTGTTAATTCTCTGTTTCCCTTTTGAGGCTCAAGGCTTATCAAATCTGATCTCCGCCTTGTCAACATACGACTCCATGCGACTTTTCTCAAGCCCGGGAATCATCGTCTCTTCACCAAGTCCGGCGGACTGGTTCCGCGCGCCTTCCAGATTCGCTTCAAATTCATCAACATAGATTTTGCGGGCGAGCGTCTGCCGGGTCAGCGTCTTCATCGCTTCATCCGCCCGCTTGAGCCGCCGCCCCAATACCCATTCCCAGGCGCCGCGCACCACTCCCTCGTAAAAGAGCACATAGAGCCGGCCCACCTCCACAAACTCAGGCGCCGTACCGAGCGTCAACTGCTGTATGGTGGCCATTTTATTGCCCGCCAAACTTGAGATTCCGGGGACCTGATGGCGTGCAGAAATGACCTCCAGCGGGCTCAACAGATGCCACTCGGCCCCTTCCGGACGAGAGGCGTTCACCTCTAACCAAACCTCGGTACGTAACGCCTCAATCATTTCCGGAGTGATATCCCCGAACTCCCGGACCCGGTCATTGGCGAAAACAAGACGTCCTGTCAGGTTGGTCGCCGCAGCTTCACGGGAAGCCATAGGAATGACTAAAATCAACAGGGTCCAACAGGTTGAGATTAAGCGGCCCATTCCGGTCATTTATTTCCCCACCGGCACCAAGGTCAGATCCACCCGCTTTTCTTCAATCGCCACCGTCCGAAGCGCATCAATTACCCGTTTCGCATTTACAATGTCCGGCAACTGCGAAGCAAAGAATCCGGTCGAGACCGATAAGGACTTGCCCGGAAGGGGCAAGTGGCCAAGGCGCCCGCTTTCAGGCATAAAGACACCGCCCTGAAAACCGCCTTTGAGGCTCAAGGTCACCGGTAGCTTCACCTTGGCCAAGAAGGCCGGGTTGGTGGCAGGAGTCCAGATAAATAAGGAATACAGCTCGAACGTTCCCGGCTTGAGATCAATGGTCAGGGTCTTGAGATGCCGAACCCTGGCCCGTTCGGCCAGAAACCCGTTTAGCTCGCCCTCCTGGAAATCAAGCGTCATGGACTTGCTGTATGAAAGGGCGCGCAGAATCGCTTCCACCTTGATGGGTACCTGCCGTGAGCCTGCCGCATCCATGAACACCGGAGTCGGGGGAACGGCCCAGAAGACCAGCCCCAACAGGGCCGAGCCACCTAGCAGCACCACGCTGGCAAGCACCCAGCGGATCCACTTTCCAAGTTCAAACTCCCGGCGGTCATCAAGGTCCTCCATCGAGGTGTCATGCAAATCAAGCTTCTGCCCGCATTGCGCGCAAAATATCCGACCAAGCTCATTTTGGAACCCGCAAGTCGCACACTGAATTTTAATGGCCATAAAACGACTCCCATCACATCCCCCGGGGAATGCGCAACGTTGTTAAGAGACACTCGAGATTATTTCTTCTCTGTACTACTGGCTTTAGGACTGGGAGCTGGACTGGGTGCGGGAGTAGGAGTGGGCGTCGTGCTGGGATTCGCACTGGACCCGGAGTCGGCCTTGGCGCCACTGTTATAGCTGGAACTGCGATAGTCCGTCTGATAAAACCCCGACCCCTTGAAAATAATTCCAGCCCCGGACCCCATCAGGCGCTTAACAGCCCGCTTACAGGCCGGACACCGCTTCAATTTTTCGTCTTTGATGCCTTGAAACACCTCAAACTGTCCGCATTTCTTGCACTCATACTCATATGTCGGCATTGCACGTCACTCCTCACCTCGAGCTCACTTAAATAGCCCTGTTTATATCGAGGCAGACCTAGCCTGTCAATTATGCTATAAACCGGGTCAACAGCAATCACATCGAAGAATAGCAGGTTAATAATGAATATTGAAAAGAATCTCAATTTAGGTGAGCAACCTCTGGCGAAGATAATGGCGGAACTCGGTCTTTCGCGCCAGGATTTGATCGCCCGATCAACGGAGCCCATGACTTTTAAAATGGTGGCACGCGCATGCAAGGGACGCCGCTTGACGACCAACGTCAAACTCAAAATCCTGAATGCCCTGAATAAAGGCTCAGAGCGGCAGTATGTACTGACTGACCTTTTTAACTACCGGTAGGCTGAGGTTTGGCCACCCGCTCGGAAATCCAGGCGGACAAGGCCCGCCCGCTCTTAAGGGTCTCCTCGGGAATGGTGAGGTGCTGGCTGGCCGCCAGATGGGCGGCATACTTGAGTTGCGCCTCACTGGGTCCGCCCGCCACTCCCCGGGCCGGCGGGATAGCATAGCCCATTTTGTTATGGACCCCTTTGCAAAACCGTTGCCAGGTCTCCTGGTTTTCGACGACCCGGTCCAGAAAGGCCTCCATCCGGCTGGTTAATTCATAATCAATGACCCAGGCATGTTTGGCCCGCAGGAAATCGATGAGCGTTTCACCTGGAAGCAAGGGTACGACCTTCCCCTTTTCCTCCTTCACATATCCGCGGTCGGAAATGTTTTTGGTGATCGCCGCATAGGTGGAGGGGCGCCCGATCCCCAGGCGTTCCAGCTCCTTGACCAGTGAGCCCAGCGTGAACCGCCCCGGCGGCTTGGTCTTTTTCTCCTCCAGGCTTTCCCGCTCCTTGACCACCTGCTCCCCGACTGTCAACGCAGGAAGCGTCTGCAGTTTTTCTTCACTCCCCTTACCGTCCTTATCCTTTTCCTTGTCTTCCTCCCCTTCGGCATAGACCTTGAGAAAGCCGTCGAATTTGAGAACCCGCCCCGTCGCCTTGAAGCTTTCGCCCGCCACATCAAAGAGCAGTAGCGTGGAATCATAGCGGGCCGGGGCCATCTGGCTGGCAACGGCCCGCAGGAAAATCAATTCATAGAGCCGGACATGTTCAGGCGTGAGCTGTTCCCGCGCAATCCGTTCTGCACATTCAGCCGTCGCATGCATGTGGGTGGGCCGAATCCCCTCATGGGCCTCTGCCTGTGAATTCTTGGATTTATGCTGGTTCGGCTTGGCGGGAAGATAGGCTGCCCCCACCGACTGCGCCAGGAACGTGCGGATTTCCGCAATGAAGGCCTCATCCATCCGGACGGAGTCCGTACGGTGATAGGTAATCAACCCATGATCAAACAGGCCTTGCGCCAGTTTCATGGTCAATTCGGGGGTAAATTTCAGACGCGCGGCCGCCGCTGCCTGCAAATCAACCGTCGTAAACGGAGGCTTGGCGGCCTGCCGGGTTTCCTTCTTTTCAACTTTCCGGGCTGTCGCATGCGTTTCGCTCGCGATCCGGCTGATGAGGGCGGCCGCATCAGCCTGCGCTTCAAACTTCCCTTTTACATGATACGCCAGGAATGAGGTTCCATCTTTAGTGAGCTGTATATTCAGGAGCCAGTATAATGAGGCCGTGAAATTCCGGATCTCCCGTTCGCGGTCGACCACCAGACGGACG
>JBIKMI010000224.1:0-4775 GCA_044359285.1 Kiritimatiellia bacterium | reverse complement strand
TTCACGTTACGTGGCGCTGAAGACGGGACTGGAGGTCATCACGGACATCCGCCTGCCGACGGATGGCAAGTGTGATCCACCTGCCGTCTGGGTGATCGCGGCGGGTCTGGCCTGCGCGGGGGTGCAACCGCGGAAGTGCGAGATCAGTTTTCTGCCGAAGTCCGTCCGTGATGAGCAGATGTTCCGCCGGGAAAAACCCTACTGGATAGCCGCCGGTGTGGCCGCCGCCCTCATTCTCGTCGTGAGCCTCATTGGCGGGTATTACGACTTTAAGCGCATGGAAAAGCACTTGAATTCCCAGCGCGCCAGCCTGGAACGCAGGCGGGAATTGGTCTCAAAGATCGAGGCGGCTCAAACCCGTTGCAGCCTGATCCAGAAAATGGCCGCCCCCGTGGACGACCTGCTCCACATCGGGCCCAGCGTCCGGGAGGTGTTGTCGCTTGTGGCTGCCGCCAAGCATCCCAACGACTGGATCACCCTGGTCTGCGACGGGGGGTCCTATCAATCCAAGAGTCCTTCGGCGTCATTGCGCACTTCCCCTGAAATCGGTGGCTCCGAGCGCCGCCGCCCCATCGCCGCCGTGTCTGGATCCGTTACAAACAAGCCCGTCCGCCTGGAACACATCATCATCGAAGGCTTCACCCCAAAACTCGATTTCTCCACCGTGCAGTCGTTGATCGATCGCCTGGAAGCGGAAAAGTTGGTTGCGACTGCCGACCTGTTGAGTGATGACAAATTGGTTCAACCGGACCCGGTTGATGGCAAGGGTACCGATCGACGTATCAAGCGGTTTGTTATCGATCTGAAAGTGGGTGCCCCGTGAACATCGGACTCCAGAGCAAAGTTTCGGAGCGGAAGCAGGTGGTGGCGATCATAGTGGCCGTGTGCGCCCTTCTGTTCATTCTCTGGTATTTCCTGCTTCTGCCCATGAACCGGCAACGGACACGGATGGAGAAGGAAATCGACGCCATGGCTTCGGAACTGGCGCAGAAAAACTACCTGCTGGGCGAGGACGCTCTGGAGCGGAAGTTGGACGCGGAAATAACCCGCTACCAAGGTCTCGAAAAGGAATGGCGGGACACCGTAAGCCGTGTGGGAGCGTTTGTGCCGGGCGATGACGCCACCACGGCCGGTGTGGCGCACATTGATTTCAAGGTGAGGCTTTTTACTGTCCGCCACCGTCTGCTTCAGAAAGCCCGCATGATGGGCATCAGCCTCCCCAATGATCTGGGAATGGATGAAACCATCGTCAGCGACGAGGACGCTTTCCAGCGGATGCTTCAACTGCGAGTTGTAGAGAAGCTGGTGGATCTCACCTTGGATCTCAAGATCAAGACTGTCCGCGGCCTCTGGACGCTCCCGCCCATTGCGCACCGGGGTGGCGCCAATCAAACCGAATATTTACGGGAGTACCCGCTCGAATTGGATCTGTATGGAACCCAGGACAATCTTTACGAGTTACTGGATGTGGTGATGGAGCCAGGGCATGTGTTTGTCCTGCGGGGGCTCCGTGTGGAGCCGACAGGCCGGTCCCGTTCCGACCTGTTAAACATCAAGGCTGTGATGAGCGCGCTGGTCTTCCTGAAGAATCCCGGAGACTTCGCAAGTGCGCCGAAAAAGGCCAAGAGCGACCGACCCCGTCGGCCCATGGGACATTGAAGCAATGGATAATTTCTGGAAATGGTTGAAGAAGGCGAATGCGCGGGCGGTGTTCTTCTGCCTGCTGGCCGGCCTGGCAGTTGTGTCCGCCTGGTGGGTGTGGAAACTCATAACCCCTATCCGGGTGGTTCCCCCGCCGGTCACCGGTGTCACCCATAACCTTGCGACTCCGAGTCTCGGCATTCTGGCCTACATTCAAGTCCAGCAGGCCGAAGGAACCAATCGTGCTGCCAATCTTTTCATCCCGACGGAGGCGTTTAATAAATCCCCGCCATCCTCTAACAAAAAGGAAACGCCTGAGCCCTCCACTTCGCAGCCGAAACCGGAACCGCGCAAGGAATCCGTCAAAACCGCACCGGCGCCTGCCAGGGTACTCGTCACCTTGACCTACCGCGGTCTGTGGGTGCGCGGGGATGGCGTCCCTATGGCGTTGCTCGCCGACTCCAAGAGCCGGCGCACCGCCTTCTACCCTGCCGGAACCAATCTTTTCGGGTTGATTTTGACGACCATCACGGCCGAAACGCTGGGCCTGAAATGTCCCGACCAAACGTCTGTCACCTTGAAACGCGGAGTTCCCCAATCCTTCCCGGAGGATCGTCATGCAGACTGAGTTTTCCGCCCCGACTCCCGAAAAGCGTTTATTCACCGACCATCTGATGATTGAGTTGGGGCAGGCCCTCGTCGAACATGGCCGGATCACCCGAGAGCAGATCGATGAATTGAACGTGCGGTGTGCACTGACGGGCAACCGGCTCGATGCCCTGCTTGTCAAAGATCACTTCGTGCCGGAAGCGGAAGTGCTCGACACCCTGTCGGCCTTGACCCACATTCCCCATCAGGCTGTCGCGCAGTTCCGGATTACCCATGAGGAAATCAGCCGGCTCCCCCCCAAGGTGGCGCTCAACTACCACATCATCCCGCTCGAATTCAAAGGCAGCGTCATCACCCTTGGCATTAGCCAGGTCCCGTCGCTTGCCGTCAATGACAACCTGCGCATGGTGCTCAATTTGGCGGTGAACTGGGTGCTTTGCTCCCAATCCGATGTGGCTCAAACCCTGCAGCATTTTTATGGGCTGGGGGCGGAAACCGTGGACAGCATTTCCGATGCTGCTCTCGGGGAAGAAACCGACATTCACGAGACGGATGTCACCCGGGGAACGGATGCAGCGGATGCGGGCATGATCCGGTTCGTGAACCAGATCATCTCCGAAGCCATCCGGCGCAACGCAACGGACATTCACCTTGAGCCGTTTGAAACTCATCTCCGCCTGCGTTACCGCATCGACGGGATCCTGCAGGAAATTCCGCTTCCGAAAGGGATTCAGAAGTTCAGGAAGGCCGTGGCCTCCTGCGTCAAAATCATGGCCGAACTCGATATCGCCGAACGCCGCAAGCCGCATGACGGCCGCATCAAGGTCCGGTGCGGCGAGGAGGAGTTCGATCTGCGCGTCTCCATCCTGCCAACCCGTTACGGGGAGACCGTCAATATGCGTATTCTCAATCGCAAGGCGATGTTCTTCGACCTCCAGCACCTTGGGCTCGGGGAAGATCAACGCCCGGCGGTAGAAGCCCTTTCGTCCTTGCCGCACGGGGTCATTCTCATTACCGGCCCGACCGGCAGCGGCAAAACCACCACGCTCTACGCCACCCTTTCCCGCCTGAACACCCAGGCGGTGAAAATCATTACGGTCGAAGACCCGATTGAATACCAGATGGATGGAATCAATCAGATCCAGGTGCATCCCAAAATCGGACTCACCTTCGCCGCTATTCTGCGCTCCATCCTGAGGCATGATCCGGATATCGTTCTGATCGGTGAAATTCGCGATTCGGAAACCGCTGATATTGCCGTGCGTGCCTCCCTCACCGGACATCTGGTTTTCAGCACGTTGCATACCAACGATGCGCCGAGTGCCATCACGCGGTTGTCCGATATGGGTGTCGAGCCCTACCTGGTGTCGTCCTGTCTGGAGGGTGTGATTGCCCAACGCCTCGTACGCCGCATCTGCCCCGCCTGCAAGGAACGGATGGAGCCGGACGAAAGTGTGCTGGAAGAACTCCGCCTGACCATGCCCAAGGCTCTGGAGGGGGGCGTGTTTTGCAAGGGGCGCGGCTGCCCCGAGTGCAGTTTTACCGGCTATCGCGGGCGGTTGGCCATTTTCGAGATCATGGTGCTCAATGATGCCTTGCGCGCCATGATCGTCAAACAACGTCCTTCTAACGAAATCCGGCATCAGGCCGAGGCTGACGGCTTTATCACCCTGCGCAAGGACGCCTGGAAGTGCATGCTCCGTGGCGACACCACCATCGAGGAAGTCATGCGCGTGACCCGCCGTGCCGAGCAGGCCCGTGACTGATGCAAACACAGGGCAGACGCATCTTGATTCAGGCCAGAGCGGTCAGACCTAACATCATCTACCTGTGTGACTTGTTGAGGAGGATGTGGAGGACTGAACCAGCAGGAACGCCATTGCAAACATTATCGTCAACGGTATCCCGAGTCCACGAACGAGCAGCGGGTGCCAGATTCCGCATATCGCGAACGACAGGATGGAGCCCAAAAGACCCAGGGCCAGTCCCCGGTCGTGAGGATAGGCTGGGGTGAAGAACTGACGGATGGCCATGATTCCGAAGGTGAGCAACATGCCAAGGAATGCGGCCAATCCAGGCAGTCCGATGGATGAGGCGAGAACCAGGTAAAGATTCTCGGAGTCGTGTTCCACAACGCCGGTGGGACGGGGTAGAATACCAAAATACCCTCCAATGTTCTCCTGGTAATTGCCCATGCCAACGCCGAGCCAGGGATGCTCGGATATCATGACCATCGCCGCTTGCCATTGAGTGTAGCGCAGCGAGACCTCATTGTTATCATTGAATAGGCGGATGGATTGATCCAACACCACATCATTATGGCGTGGCAGCCGCGGAAGAATCAGCACCATGATTATAATGAAGATCGTTGAGAAGGCGATGAATGCCGGTTTGCCGCGTATTGCGCACAACACGGCGAGGGTCAGGGTAATCGCTAGCAACGCTCCGCCGGATAGGGTGATCAGCAGGGCGAGCGTGACCATTGTCAGCATCCAGACCCGTCGCCAGATAGAAGTCTCATAGAG
>JBIKMI010000223.1:0-4786 GCA_044359285.1 Kiritimatiellia bacterium | reverse complement strand
CGGGGTGAATTCCGGCAGGGAGAGATCTGCCGTCCGGTGGGGATTTTTGACATCGATGGTTGTGACGCTGATGGAGGGGGCCTGCCTGTTTTGAAGCCGAGCGGAAATGGCCTCCTGCAACAGGGGCGGGATACTCCAGAAATTAGTGAAGGCATTTTCGCGCAAGGCTTCCGGGCTGAGCCCGAAGAAGAACTCCGGACGGGTTGAGCGGGTGATGGACAGATGGGGCGACACGGTAATGGAGGCCACCTGCGTTTCAGGAACGAGGGTCAGCGTCACCGCCTCCGGCAAGGCGATGGAGGCGGGGGCGATATTTTCATAGGGTCCGAAGGGGATGGGGGGGAAGATCATGAAATTGCCGGGCTGCTCCTGAAAGCGGGATAGAGACTGGATCAGCTTGTAGTCAGGGCGGGTATGACGTTCGTTGTGTAAAAAGGTGTGTTCCGGCTGGAAGCGGATCAGGGGGGCATAGTAATGCCCGTCAAAACGGACCAGGAGCGGCGTGTTATTGCAGAGGACCTCGGAGGCGAGGCTGATCAGGTATAAAGAGAGGAGGATCCAGAGCGACCACCAGGCGCGGCGTAATTTTTGAAAACGCCGCCATCGCTTGACTGTCACTGGATTCCATTCAATCATGGCGGCTGATTGTAACGGTCTTCAGGTGAAAAGAAAGACTGAACCGTCTGCTTAGGAACCGTTAAATACCAACCTGTACAAGGTGTAAAGATTCACCACCCGCCTGGAGTACCAGGCTCGAGGTACGGAGAGGGGAGAGGGAGAGGCGGAGGGCAGAAATGTTGCGTGATTTTACCGAATGGCGAGTACTCCATTCGGTAAAATCACGCAACACCTCCCTGGGAGGACAGCCAGAGGAACCCTGAACTACGCGAGCTCGGGTATTCCTCAAGGAGCGGTGTGGCGTTTATTTTCTCCACATGTACTCGTGTGGAAAAATTAACGCCACATTCTCTTCCGTCTAGATGAGTCTTCTCCGTGCCTCTGTGAACTCAAGCCTGGTACTCCAGGCGGGTGGTAAAAGTTTTAATTCGTTTGTTTATGATATTTTCTGACAGTGCCTTATCGGACATCAATGGAGAGATCGCCGGACGCGGGGGTGTTTGCCGGGCCCGGGCGTTGTGCATAAGTGGGGAGATAGCGGTAATAGACTTCCAGCATCAGGGTGCACAGGGTGGTGGTGTAGACATGCGAACCATTGTCGTAATCGCCCTGTTCCCAATGGCCGTCCGGTTTTTGCTGGGCAAGCAGCATGCGCTGCATGTGCAGGTTCCAGCGCATCCAGTCGGTTTGATTGCCGCTCTGGAACTTGGCTTGTGATACATAATATCCGGTATAGACATTGGCTTTGCCGGAGGCCGGCCATTCGAGCTCGGCCGTCTGTAAAATCTTAAGGCCGGATATGACGGGGGGCGAGGTCGGCTTTCCCAGTATTTGAAGGCAGAGGGTTCCCACGCTGGTCATGCTGAGGCGGCCCCCGCTGGAGGGGGGCACCCCGTCTTTGCCTTCATAGACAAACCCGCTCCCATCCCTCGCAAAGGCATCGGAGAGCAGGAAGCGGGTGGAGCGGGCGAGGGCCCCCTCGAGTCCTTCCAAATCCGGAAGGGCGATGCGGGTCGCCTTGAGTGCCTGAATCTGCCAGCCGGTAACCGAGGTGTCAAACCGCTGGCCTTTCAGGTAATGGTAGTCGAATCCGCCGCCGCTCTGCTGGCCGTTGATAATGACCCGTGCGGCTTTTTCAAGGGGGAGTTTCAGCTCCATGATGCGCGTAAGGGTATAGGCTTCGGCCAGGGCATAGGTGGCGATGGCATGGGCGTAGACATTTTTCGAAAAGGGACCGGTGCTCTCCTGGTGATCAAGCAAGTATCTCAGCCCGCGTGTGATGGCGTCGCCGAAAGCCGGGGAGGCGGGGGTATCGCCGTGGGCCAGAAACGCGAGCAGGGCTAATCCGGTCATGGCGGTGGCCTCCTGTCCCGGCCAGCTGCCGTTCGCGGCCTGATGCGTTTTGAGCCATTGGAGCGCCTTGAGCACCGCCGCTTCCGTTTTTTGTGCCTTCTGCTCGGTCAGAATAGTGGTGCGCCGCGTAGGATCCCGATTCCCGTATAAGTTGGACGGGAGGCCGGCCGGCAGGCGCCGGAGGGACGGAGGCGCGGAGAGCAGGCCATCGCCATCTGAAGGGGGCCCGCCCTCGGGGCGGTGCAGCGAGGGGTGCGACAGGTCGTCGCCGGGCCCCGGGCCGCCCCCGGCCAGAGGCGGGGGTGTCAAGTCGATGAGGGTTACTGAAGGCGCGGCGGCCGGACCCGGGAGCGCGGTAGAGTCCGGCGGCGGGGTGTTAGCGGCCAGTTCAGGCGGGTTCAGGTCTGCCCCCCCGAGGGAGATCGTGAAGCCGTCCTTCTCGCCACTCCTCTCCTGAGCGGGGGGGAGGACATGTGGCACCCAGAAGAGCAGGAGGAGCAGGGCGGCGACATTCACGGCCACGGAAAGCGTGACAGGCCCTAAAATGCGGGCCAGTTCCGCCTTTGCGGTCCGGTGCGCGAGCGTTCCCGGGGCGGCCCGGAGTCCCTGGAGGATCAAGGAAGTGCGCTCGCGGAAGCTTTTCTGGCGGATCAATTCCATGAACGCGTTGGGCGCTTTCTGTTTTTCCACGATATCCATAACCATGACGGCGATGCGCTGGGTTTCTGAGAAGTCGATCCGGCTGGATTGGGCATGGAGACGGATGTGTTGCCGGGCCTGATCTTCGAAAAGGTGACGGCGGACGGGGTTTTCCAGCACCTCGGCCTTGAGGGCGGCCCGGCCTTCCGGGGTGAGGCTTCCTTCCAGATATTCCTCCATCAGAAGCATGAATTCCTGTTCAGTCATGGGGCCACCTCCTTCATCATGCAATCCTTGAGAATATCCCTCACGCGGAACAAGGCGACGGCCACCCAGGTTTCCGTCCGATGGGTGAGTGAAGCCAGGTCCCGGACGGACAGGCGGTTGAAATACCGTTGTTCGATCAGCTTGCGCGACGCTTCCGGCAGTTGGGTGAGGCAATGGCGGAGACGCTCCACATACTCCTCTTCGCGGTCCTGGGCCTGTACGGAATGCACGGCCGCATCCAGCACGATCCGGTCGAGTTCATCCTCGCCGGGGGCGACGTAACGGGAGCGGGCTTTCAGTTCCTTAAGCATCAGATTCCGGGCAATGCCCTTGGTCCAGGAGAGAAAAGTGCCGCGCCGTTCGTATTTGGCGATGTTCTCGTAGGAGACCACCAGCGTGTGCTGGAGCACCTCCTCAACCATATCAATGGAACAGGCGTGGGCGGAGAGGAAGATCCGCAACTCCTTGCGGATGGCGAACACCACGTCGCCAAATGCCTCCCGATCCCCGTTTTGGACCCGTTCTATGAGTTGGTCGAGTTCGTGTTCGTTCACTGGATCTGGCCCTCTACTCCGTATTACGCCGAAAGGTCAATATATTACAAATGAGTGAAGTGTCACTCAATTAACGGCAAGTATCGTGAATAAGAGGGACTTCACCATTAGTGGTGAAGTCTTCCTCCCGACTTGTGGGCAGCTGAATTCTTACTCCTTTTCACTGCGGGAGGAAGGGTGGTAGACTGTGGGCATGCGAGGAAAACTATGATTCATGTAAAAGTAGCGGGGATGTCGTTATCGAATCTGGGGTTTGTGGTTCTGCTCAAGGGGGATCCCGATCCCCGGACCCTTCCGATTTTCATTGGGGGGGCGGAAGCCCAGGCAATTGCCCTGTGGCTTGAGAAGGTTCAAATTCCGCGTCCCCTGACCCATGACCTCTTCAAGAATGTGCTCGATTGCATGGAGTGTCGCCTGATGCGGGTGGTGATCAAGGATGTGGTGGATAATACCTTTTATGCGGTTCTGGTGATGGATCATGACGGGGTTCAGACGGAGATTGATGCCCGGCCGAGTGATGCGATCGCGCTGGGCTTGCGTTGTTCCGCCCCGCTATATGTGAGTGCCGCAGTGATGGCCAAGGCTGGCGTCGTGATTGACGAGGAAAAGGCGAAAGCGGCAGGGAAGACCCAGCCCGGTGAACCCGTTAAACCGAAAGGGTCCCCCCTGGAGCAGTTGAAAGCCAAACTCGAAAAGGCGATCACCCAGGAAAATTATGAAGCCGCCGCCAAGTTCCGGGATGAGATCAAGCAGTATGAACAGGCGCACGGGAAGAACTGAAGACAGTGGGCCGCCTCCGTCGCCGAGGCTATGGAAGCCAGGGTAGGCAGTGGTTTGTATCTGCGTACTGGCACTGTCTACTTTCTACTGCGAACGGGCGACTGTCTACTGGCTCCGCGTTTCCGCAGCGGAGCGGTTTCGTCGAGATTGTTGCTTCCCGGTCGACTGAGGGCCTCATCGGGCACGCGCAGCAATTTGCGAAAGGCGCCCGGAGTGAGATTGATCGATTTCTTGAACTCCCTTGTAAAATGGCTCTGATCAAAGAAGCCACAGGCATCCCCGATGCCGCTGATCTCCAGAGAGGTGGTGGCGAGGAATTTTTTAGCCTCGGCGATGCGGATTTCCGTGAGGATCGCCTTGAATGACTTTCCCGACTCCTGCCGCAAACGATGTACGAGCGTTGATGAGCTCACCCCCGTGGCTTTCGAGGCCAGGCCAAGCGTGACGCGCTCGGGATAGTGCGATTGGAGCCAGTGGGTCACCCGCTCCGTCAGGTTCCGTCCGTCGTGACTCGGGGTGTTTTGCCTGATAAAATACTGGTGGAGCCATTCGGTGACCTCATAACAGCTTTCCTC
>JBIKMI010000221.1:0-4800 GCA_044359285.1 Kiritimatiellia bacterium | reverse complement strand
ATCCTCCGGGGGCACCTGTTGACCCTCACCCGGCAGTAGCGTTTCGACGGTTGCGACATTCTGCCGCAACATGAGCTCGCTCTCCATTCCGGAAAGCGCGACATTCACCGCCGGGTTGCCCAGGACAAAACGGAGGGCCACTTCCGCGGCCGGCATTTTGAGATGCGGCAAAAACCGGTCACCGAGCCTTCCGCCAGCCACCGGGCCCATGATGACAATTCCGCAGCCGAGTTCCGAAAGCCGTCGGATGCCAGCCTCGTTCGACCGGTCAATGAGGTTATACTGGAGGGTAAAGGAAGCGAAGAGCCCGGTCTCGGCAAGTCGCACCAGGTTTTCAGGTTCGTCATGGAAGGAACAGCAGATATGCCTGATCAACCCCTCCTCGCGAGCGCGCTCCATTTCCCGGTAAAGTCCGTGAGGCAGCCTGACGGAGTCATTGAAACTTGCCCAGTTGAGCCCGTGGAAATTGTAGATGTCCAGATAGTCGGTCCGCAATAAACGAAGGGAATCCTCCAGGCGCCGGCGCCATTCCCCGGGTTGATCCGCCTTGTAGAAGTTGTTCTTTGTAGAGAGCACGATCCCGGATCGTCTCCCCTCCATTGCTTCGCCCAAGGCGCGCTGGCTGTCCTCTGAGCAGTAGAAGATGGCCGTATCGAAATAGTTGATGCCCAGGTCGCAGGCCAACTGCAGGAGGGGGACGGCGCGGTCGCGATCGACACGCGTTCCGACCATGGGGAGTCGCATGCAGCCGAAGCCAAGCCGTGAAACCTTGAGTCCTGTCTTGCCAAGAGTATTGTATTGCATATCACCTCTAACATGCCCGCGAGATGGGGGAAAGTATCGGATGTTGATGCGACAAGCAAATTAATAGGTCATACCATCTGCTATTTACAGGCTGTTCCAAACTCTGCTTCTGCGTTCACTTGAATGAGCAAATGTATTCGGCGATGCCGGACTCGACGGTGATGTCGAAGGCGGAGTTGCCGGGAACATCGAACTGGGTGCCGGCGGTGTAGGACGTCCAACCGGTTACTCCGGCAAGGCGGGCCTGGCAGGTGCCGGCAATAATTTTCATCTCCTCCGGCGCGCCGGTATTGAAGGTGTAAGTGCCAGGGTAGATGAGGCCCAGGGTCTTTTTGGAGCCATCCGGAAAGATCACCGTGTGGCTGACGACTTTGCCGTCAAAATAAACATTCGCCTTGGCGGCGACGGAAACGTTTTCAAATGTAATGGTGCTCATGGCGGAATGTATAACACTTCTGCCGCCCGGTCTTCAATCCATGAGTAGAAAATCTTTGTCTTTTTACTGAAATCCCTTTATAGGAGTAACCCTATGAAATCATTTATCCATGACGATTTTCTGTTGGAATCCAAAACGGCGCGTCGCTTGTATCATGAGGTGGCGGCCGTGCAGCCGATTATTGACTACCACTGCCACTTGCCGCCTGCGCTGATTGCCGTCAATCATCAATTCAGGAACTTGTACGAGATCTGGCTGGCAGGCGATCACTACAAGTGGCGGGCGATGCGGTCGAATGGGATGGCGGAACGCTTGATCACCGGTGATGCCTCGGATTATGAGAAGTTCATGGCGTGGGCCGCAACGGTCCCTTACACCTTGCGTAATCCCCTTTATCATTGGACGCATCTGGAGTTGAAGCGCTACTTCGATTGCGATGAACTGCTGGATGAGAAATCGGCGCCCCGCATCTGGGAGAAGGCCAACGCGGTGTTGCACCGGCCGGATATGAACGTTCACGGCTTGTTGGCGAAAAGCCGGGTTGAAGCGGTTTGCACGACGGATGATCCGGTCGATTCGCTGGAGTTTCACCGTGAGATCCAGAAGTCGGGGTTAGCCACACGGGTCTATCCGACGTTCCGCCCTGACAAGGCCTTATGGGTCGAGACGCCCGCCTTTAATGGGTGGGTGGAGGCTTTGGAGCGCGTCAGCGGAGTGACCTGCTCACGGTTAAGTGATTTCCTGGTGGCTTTGGAGCGCCGGCATACCTTCTTCCACGGGCTGGGTTGCCGGTTGTCGGATCATGGGATCGAGCACTGTTACGCTTCGCCTTGCTCGGAAGCGGAGGCCGCTTCCATCTTTGATGCGGCCCGGGCTGGAAAACGGATTTCCCTCGAGGCGGCAGACAAATACCGATCTTTCATGATGCTCTTTTTCGGGCGTCTGGATTTCGCCCGGGGCTGGGTCAAACAATTGCACTTCGGGGTGGTGCGCAACACTAATTCGCGGATGATGCAGCAATTGGGGCCGGATACCGGATTTGATGCCATTGGCGACTTCAGTCAGGCCAAGGCGCTTATGGGCTATTTGAATGCCCTGGATCAGGAGGGCCAACTCCCCAAAACGATCATCTATAACATCAATCCCGCTGATAATTATATCATCGCCACGGCCATGGGTTGTTTTCAGGATGGCACCACTCCCGGTAAGATCCAGTTCGGCAGCGGGTGGTGGTTCCTTGATCAGAAAGAGGGCATGGAGTGGCAGATGAATGCGCTGTCGAGCCTGGGCTTGCTCCGCCGGTTTGTCGGGATGCTCACGGATTCACGGAGTTTTATCTCGTATACGCGGCATGAATATTTCCGCCGGATCCTGTGCCAGATGATCGGGCGGGATGTCGATCGCGGTGAATTACCCGATGCCCCGGAACTTCTGGACGCGATGGTCCGGGACATCTGTTATGAAAATGCAAAGCGATATTTTTCATTCCAGCCCTGACGTGTTTTCGGGGCACCTCTACTATGACTCATTCTGTAGCACCGAACGAACGAGCTGAAGTGATTGAATTATGGCCTGATGGGGCGCCGGGTGCCTTCGGGAAGGAAGCCACGGATCGCCCCTCGCTGGAGGTGTATCTCCCTGAGGCAGGGAAGGCGTGTGATGCTGCCATGGTGATCTGTCCCGGTGGGGGCTATGGGCATCTGGCCGCGCACGAAGGGTGCGACTATGCCCTCTATTTGAATCAGCAGGGATTGGCTGCCTTTGTGTTGAAATACCGGCTGGGCTCCTCGGGCTACCGGCATCCGGTCATGTGGCAGGATGCGGCCCGGGCGGTGCGGTGGGTTCGCGCGAATGGGGCCCGCTGGGGGATCAGTCCGGACCGGATCGGGATCATGGGCTCCTCGGCAGGCGGGCATCTGGCATCTTCGCTGATTACCCATTTTGATGCCGGGAATGCAGCTGATGCCGATCCCGTCGAGCGTATTAGCTCAAGACCGGATTTCGGGGTGTTGTGTTATGCGGTTCTCACCATGGTGGACGATACCGTCACGCATACCGGCTCACGCGCCAATCTGCTTGGGGAGGCACCGGCACCTGACCTGATGAGGCATTTGTCGGCTGAGCTGAATGTGACTGACCAGACGCCGCCTTGTTTCATCTGGCATACTTGGGAGGATGGCGCGGTAAAGATGGAAAACAGCATGCAGTTTGCCGTCGCGCTTCGACGCCACAATGTCCCCTTTGATTTGCACATCTACGCCAAAGGGCGGCATGGCATCGGCCTGGTCACCAAATGGCCGTTCGAGAATCCCCATCCCTGGGCGCAGGATCTGATCTTCTGGCTGAAAGACAGTGGCTTTATCCCCAAGGCGTAACCCTTTTCCTGCGTTGGGGCTGAGCCTGTATCTTTTGGCTTTATTCTTGTATCCAGCCGGTTTCCTTATAAAGTAGTCAGCTTTTATGGTTTGCGTGATAGGGCTTCTCATGATTGGGGATGATGTATGAAAGAAATTGGCGTGGGATTACTTGGGTTCGGCACCGTTGGCGCCGGGGTGGTGGAAACCCTCCAGCGAAATGGCGATTTACTGGCCAGCCGGATCGGAGTGAAGTTGGTGGTGCGGCGCATTGCCGATTTGGATCTGGACCGCGATCGCGGGGTGAAGGTTGATCGGGGCATTCTGACCCGGGATGCCACTGCGGTCATTGATGATCCTGCGGTGGATATCGTTGTTGAACTGGTCGGCGGAACCACCATCGCCAGGGATTTAATCCTGCGCGCGCTTCGTCTGGGTAAGCCCGTGGTGACCGCCAATAAGGCGCTGCTCGCTGAATATGGACAGGAAATCTTTGCCCTGGCGGCCGAAAAGCAGACGAATGTCTGGTTTGAAGCCAGTGTGGCGGGCGGCGTGCCGATCATCCGGGCACTCACGGAAGGGCTTGTGGCCAATCGAATTGAGCGGATCTATGGGATCCTGAATGGGACCTGTAATTATATCCTGACCCAGATGGAGCAGGAGCAGATGACCTTTGATCATGCCTTGAAGGAGGCACAGGCGGCGGGATTTGCCGAGGCAGATCCAGGCCTGGATATCGACGGGTTCGATACTGCCCACAAGGCGGCGATCCTGGCCCTGCTGGCCTATGGCGTGCATGTGCCCAAGGATAAGATTTTCGTGGAGGGAATCCGGGGGTTAAATAAAACAGATATTGAGAATGCCCACGATTTTGGCTACCGCATCAAGCAATTGGCTGTCATCAAGTCAAACGGACATGAGGTCGAAGCGCGCGTGCATCCTACCCTGATCCCCCATGAACATATGCTGGCCTCCGTCATGGGCGTCTATAATGCCGTGGTGGTGGATGGGGATATTGTCGGCCAGACCGTCTATTACGGGCGTGGGGCAGGGCGGTTGCCGACGGCCAGTGCGGTCGTGAGCGATCTGGCGGATGTGGCGAAGACGTTGGTGAATGGGGGATTGAAGGCGCGCGCGAGGGTGGTCGCTCCTGCCGGTCCGGTTCAGTTCAAGCCTGTGGCAGAGGTGGAGTGTCGTTACTATCTG
>JBIKMI010000220.1:0-4801 GCA_044359285.1 Kiritimatiellia bacterium | reverse complement strand
ACCTTCTGTCGTTTCACCTAACAGCCTACAGCCTAAACCGCTACAGCCTTGGCGTCCCGATGGGACCCCAGTGATTACGATTATGAGTCAGAAAAGCCCCTTTAGTAAGCGCCATTCCAGTCTACAGCCTAACCACCTTTCGAGGTTAGCCGTACAAGGCTTTTCCGAGGGCGTTTCGCATGACTTCCACGGCGGCCGGGGTATGGGTCCAGATGGTAAAGGCTTCGGCTCCCTGATGGAGCAGCATCCCTAATCCGTTGACGGCCTTGGCCCCACCTGCGGTGGCGGCCCGGGTGAAGCAGGTTTCCGGCCGGTTGTAGACGAGGTCAAACGCCAGTTGTCCCGCCTTGAATGCGCCGGGGGGCAGGGGACAGATATCCTCAGCCTTCATTCCCACGGGCGAGGCTTGGATAATCAAGCCGGCCTGGTGCGTGTGTTTCATCCATTGTTCCGGCGTGGTTCCCGCGATGTCGATATGGGTGGCGGGTGCCAGCGTGGCGATATCACGGGCCAGGTTCAGGCAGCGGCTCTCCTCGATGTCCGCCAGGATCAGGCGCCCGGCGCCTTCACAGGCCGCGGTAATGGCAACGGCGCGACCCGCCCCGCCGCAACCCATCACAAACAGGGTTTGCCCCTTGACCGGGGTGTGAAAGGCTTCCTGGATAGCCATCAGAAACCCTTTTCCATCGGTATTGTGACCCCGTAGTCCGTGGGGAGTGAATTCAATCGTATTCACCGCCCCGAGGCGACGGGCCGAGTCTGCCAGATCAGCCACTCCCTTGAACGCGACCTCCTTCAGGGGCACGGTGAGGTTGACCCCGCCAAAGCCCATGGCTTTCATGGCGGGCAGGACCGTCAACAGGGCCTCTGGCGCCACATCAAAGGCCAGATAGATGGCATCCAGCCCCAGCGCCTCGAACGCGGCATTATGCATGACGGGCGAGAGGGTGTGGCCAATGGGGTGGCCCAGTACGGCAAAGGGTCGGGTGTGTCCGCTCAGCGCTTTCATAGGGACGTCCCGGCAACCGCCTTGGGGGTGGCGTGGGTGGTCCGGTTGAATAGAATCCGGTTTACACAGGACAAATAAGCCTTGGTGCCGGCCTCAACGATGTCCGTGCTGGCCGCCTTGGCACTGATAATGTCCTCGCCAAATGCCGCGCGCAGGGTGACTTCGCCCATCGCATCCTTGCCAACCGAGATGGCTTGCAGGGAGAAGTCGAGCAACTGCCCCTTGACCTTGGTGATGCGGTCAATGGTTTTGAGCGCGGCATCCACCGGCCCGTCGCCACAACACGCATCCTGCAGGATTTCAGTGCCGCGCTTCAGGCGCAGGGTGGCGGTGGGGACCGTGCCGGTTCCCGCCGAGACATGCAGATAGTCCAGGACGTAGGCGTTTTCAATCACGTCCATCTGGTCCCGGGCGATGGCCAGCAGGTCATCATCGTAAATATTCTTCTTCTTGTCGGCGAGCTCGATGAAGCGATGATAGGCATTCTCAATTTCGGTGTCAGACAGTTTGATCCCCATCTTGGCAAGCTTGTCGCGGAAGGCATGGCGTCCGGAATGTTTGCCCAGGACCAGGTCCGACCCCTCGATGCCGATATCCTCCGGGCGCATGATTTCGTAGGTCGTACGCTCCTTGAGCACGCCGTCCTGGTGGACGCCCGACTCATGGGCGAAGGCGTTCGCTCCCACGATGGCCTTATTGCGTTGCACGGTCATGCCCGTCATGCGGCTGACCATGCGGCTGACGCGGAAGATTTCCTTCGTCTCAACACGGGTGTGCAGGTTGAAGTAGTCCTGGCGGGTGCGCAGGGCCATGACGATCTCCTCCAGGGAGGTATTGCCGGCCCGTTCCCCGAGCCCGTTGATCGTGCACTCAACCTGGCGGGCGCCCGAGCGCACGGCGGCCAGTGAATTCGCCACCGCCATGCCGAGATCGTTGTGGCAGGGGATGGCGTACCCGACGGTGTCCGGGATGTTCAGGGTGGTGGCGCCGGCTTCCGCCACGGCGGTATAGAGGTCAACCAGGTACTCCCGGTCGGAGCGGGTGGTGTCCTGGGCGGAGTATTCCACGTCATCGGTGAATGACAGCGCGAATTTCACCGCCGCAACGGAGCGCTCAATATTCTGGGCACGGGTCATCTTCATGATATTTTCAAGATGGATGTCACTGCCCGAACTGAAGGTGTGGATGCGCCGTTTGGCGGCCGGGGCAATGGCCAGACCTGCCCGTTCAATATCTTTTTCCTTGATGCGGGCGAGCGCGGCAATCGTCGGGCCCGTGATGGACTCGGCGATCTGGTGCACGGCGTCGAAATCATCCGGAGAAGCGATGGGGAAGCCCGCCTCGATGACATCGACCTTCAAGGAGGCAAGGGCGCGGGCAATTTCCAGCTTTTCCCGCTGGTTGAGGCTGCACCCCGGTGCCTGCTCCCCATCCCGAAGGGTGGTGTCAAAAATTATAATCCGGTTTTCGTCTGTCATTGTGCTCATCTTGATCTCCAACTGTTTAAGACCCCCCATTATAGTTAACCTGCCAAAAAAACCCATCGCTTTTTTTGCACACGTATGGGCATGCCTTACTGGCAAGTTCTGTTTGATAGTCGACATGGAATGTCCTGTAGTGTAAGAAATGAAATAATTTGATCAGATGATACCGATCAGGATCGAAGACAATGCCCGACCAGCAGGTGTCGTCGTTGTCTGTCGAAAGCTCCGCACAAATCAAAGGATAGGGTGTAAACATGGATTTTGAAGCCAGATTGCACGTGGTGGTAACGACCATTCAGCCGCCGACAGCCTCTATGGTTGAACTGCACCGGCGACTGAAGGAGGTGGCCGGACGCTTGGTTGTTGCCGGCGATCGGAAGGGACCCGCTACCTTTGATCTTCCGGAGTGTGATTTCCTGAGTCTGGCCGCGCAATCTGCCTCCGGTTTCCGCTTGGCAGAGACTCTTCCGGTTGGTCATTACGCCCGTAAAAATATTGGATATTTACATGCCATCCGCTCCGGTGCCGCCTGCATTTACGAGACGGACGACGATAACGCCCCGCTGGCGTCGTGGTGTGCCCGCTCGGAGAAAGTGCAGAATGTCCGGAGGATTTCGAGTCGTGGAAGTCGTTGGGTCAATGTCTACAAGTACTTTACACCGGAATTGATCTGGCCCCGCGGTTTACCGCTGGAAGAGATCCATGCCAGATTGCCGGAGGCCGGGGCACTGAACGAAGGGAATGGCGATGTGCTTCTCTCCCCGATTCAGCAGGGGCTTGTCAATGGCTCGCCGGATGTGGATGCGGTTTGGCGGCTCACGATGGATCGGCCGTTCGAATTCGAAAATCAGTCCAGTATTTACCTCGAGCCGGGCAACTGGTGCCCTTTCAACACGCAATCCACCTGGTGGTGGCCTGTCGCCTTCCCGTTGCTTTACGTGCCCAGTCACTGTTCGTTCCGGATGTGCGATATCTGGAAAAGTTTTGTAGCTCAACGCTGCTTGTGGGCAATGGGCAAAGGGGTCGTGTTTCATGCTCCCGAGGTGGTGCAGGACCGGAATACGCATGATCTTTCAAAAGATTTCGAAGCCGAGGTTTCGGGCTATTTGTTCAATGCCAGAATCGCGACGATTCTCAATCGACAGCCGTTGTCTGCAGAGCCTGGTGCCGCCGGCGACAATTTGAAGGTCTGTTATGCGGCGTTGGTTGAGGAAGGGATCGTGCCTGCAGCGGAGTTGGGTTTGATCGATGCGTGGCTCGGCGACCTGGGGGATATCAGGACCTCCATTTAGATCGAGCGGATAAACATCTGATCGACATAAAGGGTGTCTTGTGACGACTTTCCTGCCGTGCGATTGGTATCCACAACCCGTATATAGACCATTCCCTTCAGAGTTGCAGGGAGCGTGAAGGCTTGGAAGGTGTTGTCATCCATGGTCTTGGTCACCGTCAGCATGGGGCTGAAATTCACATTATCGGTTGAATACGAGAAGGTGAAGTGATCGTTATCCCGGCTAGTTGTATGATACGCCTGAATATTGAACACGACGGAACTCCCGCCCGTCACATTGAATGTCCAGATGTGGTTCAGGTAGGAGTAACGCTTTTTAGAGGTCCCGCTGGAAAGTCCTTCTTTGATGGATTCATACACGTTATCCGCGGTGAGCAGGGAGGACAGGCCCCCGGAAATAGTGCCCACGCTCCGGATTTCTTCTGACGCGTAATCATCCGTGGGCGTTGCGGGCGGGGGTGGCGGGGGTAAGGCCAGCATTTCCGAGCCCACGGCGCTCAGCAGGGGTTGATTTCCGATACTCAGCAGATCCTGACTGAGTTCCCAGATCATGACGCCGGCCAGGCCCTGCGCTTTGGCATACTGGCATTTCAGGCGTACCGAAACCGGATCTTCAAAGGTAACGATCGTTCCGCCATTCAGGGGGGAGGTGAGATACGGCACCTGGGAAACACTGTCCCAGTTATAGGTATAATTGAGGGTGGACGCGACGGTGTACTCGCAGGCATTTCCGCCCGCAGCCGGCTTATACAGTTGGGTGGTGCCGGTATAGGCCAGTCCGTAAAAAGGAATACCGGAGACAAGTTTGTTGTAGGGTACTCCGCGTTGCTCATGAAAATACTGGCGGATGCTCTGATCCACGGAGCCGGCCTCCATGGGATCCAGCGGGTTGGAGTAGAGCGGTGCGTTATGACCGGACATCCCTGACCAGGAACCATAATAACAGTAGGTCATGACCCCGATCCAATCCAGTAACGGGTGCAGGGTCGCCACATCAAAGTATTTGCCCCGCCAATC
>JBIKMI010000219.1:0-4811 GCA_044359285.1 Kiritimatiellia bacterium | reverse complement strand
CGGTAAAGAATAACTCTTCTTTGCGGACTTCGTGAGCTTCTGTTCAAACTCTTGGTTTTGGTTTCGGCTATGCCGGGTTAGGCAAAGAGATAAGGAAGGAAAGACAACTATGACTAAACGACTATTACGTGGTGATCCGGACCGGCCGTTCCTGACTGATCCTGTGAAAATTGAGGAGCTTCTGAAACGGCTCAAGCCGCATACGCATGAGCCGCTCTGGTTCTACAAGATCCGGGGAACTGCGTCGCCTAAGGAGAAGGCCCTGTCCCGGGATTACCCGACGGCGGAGAACGCCGAAATCCTGAAGGAACTTGGCGTTGCCATCCTGTCCCGCGCCGACTTTTTCAAAGGGGCCGGGCTGGAACGTGAGCGGCCACATATCGAGCGCATCATCAAGTTCGCCCGCGAGTTGCACCAGCGCGGTGTGATGATCTCGGTCTATGTCGGCGGCACGATGATGACCGAGTACTTCTTCAAGGAAGTGCCAGAGGCGCGTGACTGGGCGCGCAAGGACATGGACGGGTTGCCCGTTGCCTATGGTGGATACCAGTTGAACCGCTGGTTCCCCTGCCTGAACAACCCCGGATACCGCGCCTACGTCAAGAAGGTGCTGGATGTGGCGGTGCGGGAGGTCCAGGCGGATGAGATCTTTTTCGACAACCAGATCCTGCGCTACGAGCCGCGGTCCTGCCGCTGCGACTATTGTGTCCAGCATCTGCGCGACATGATCAAGAAGACCTACACCCTGGAGCAGTGCGAGGAGCGCTACGGGTTTGCAGAGTATCCCGACAGTGTGCCGCCGATCTGGAGTCAGGCCAACAAACCCTGGCGGCTCGACCGCGTGCAGGTTCCGAATATCCAGGACTGGATCGATCACCGCGTGGCGACAGTCAAGGAGTTCTACGCGGACATGGCGTCCCATGTGAAGGCGCAGAGCCCGACCACCGTGGTCGGCATGAATATCAAGGGCGTGCATGGGCACAACCGCGCGTTCGACCATGGCGTCTGCCACGGAGCCATGGCTGACCTCCTGGATTTCAGCTGCATCGATGGTTACAAGCCGGGGGTCCGGAACGGGGCCATTGTATCCGAGTTCCGCTTCTTCAAGTCCTCCCAGTCCACCCACATCAGCGTGGTGGACAACAACACCACCGACATCCAGACGGTTGAAAGTCAGGTGCTGGGCTACAAGAAGAAGATCGAGGGGCACGGCTGGATCGGCGACATGGGTAACAGCACCCTGTTCTCCCCGGCGGCGCAGTTCCTGCGCGGCAACATGCGCCTGTTGCATGAGCGGCCGCATGTGCGGGATATTGCGGTGCTGCGCTATGAGCCGGCCACCCGCTACAACTGCGCCAAGACGCACGAGCAGCTCATGCCGTTCGAACAGACGCTCGCGCTGGAGAAGCTGCCGTGGGGGATTATCTATGACCGGCAGAAGGAGGCGCTGGGCGAGTTTCGCATCATTGCCATGCCGGAAATCCAGGGGATCTCCGATGCATGGCTGGACAAGTTGGATGCCTTCATGCGGGCGGGTGGCGGGGTGATCGCCTCGGGCAATACGGCCCGCTACAATGAGTGGATGCGCGGCCGCGACCCGGAGCATGCCCTGGCGCGCTGGCTGGGACATGCGCCCCGGAAGGCGTATGAGTGCGTGACGGTCGGCAAGGGCCGGTTCGTGTATGTGCCCGAATGGGAGGTCTACCAGAAATGGGACATTTCCGACTGGTGCGCCATCTGGGGTGAGGTTCAGCCGGTCAAGGATCGGGCCCTGTTTCGCCAGGCGGTGGCCGATGCGGCGGGCGGGCATCCGCTGAGTCATCGCGCGGAGGGGAACGATGCGGTGCTGGTGGAGGGGATTGTGCCGGCAAGCGGACCAGGGGAGGGGATTGACCTGCATTTCATCAACTACAATGAGGCGGACGTTGCGCCGGTCATGACGGTGCGTGTAGCGCTTCCGGAAGGGAAGAGCGGAGCCGTGGTGGAGTGTGTTCACTGTGACGAGGAAGGGCATCTGCGCGAGAGGGGTGCGGTCACCACCGAGGCCGGCGAGGCGGTGTTCCGCATGTTCACGCCGAAGGTATACGGGTTGGCGCAGGTGAGGTTCACCGGCGGCACGGGGCGTGCGGGCGGGAAATAATCAAAGGAGCGAAGAATATGGACAGGAAAATCAGGTTCATTGTGGTCGGCACCGCCAATCGCGGTCTTTTCACCTTTGCGCGCAGGCTGTTGAATCGCCAGGGCAGGGGGCGTCCGGAGTTTCCCCAACGTGCTGAAGTGGTGGCGCTGGTGGACAACAATCTCACCCGTGCCCGCGCGGCGGCGGCGGAACTGGATCGGCAGGACATACCGGCATTCACCACCGTCGAAGAGGCGTTGCGACAGACGGCGGCCGATTGGGCAATCGTCACCACTCCGGATTCTACGCATGCCGACATTGTCATCGCCTGCCTCCGGGGCGGGCTCGATGTGCTGGTGGACAAGCCCCTGGCGACGAGCGTGTGGGAGTGTGACCGGATCCTAGAGGCCATGCGTCAGACGAAGCGGCGTGTGGTGGTGGGGCACAACTACCGGTACTACTCCAATGCCCTGCAAGCCGCGCGGCTTGTGCGGTCCGGCGCGCTCGGCGACATCGTTTCGGTGGATGCCGCGGAGATGCTGAGTTACTCGCACGGCGGCGATTATTTCCACCGCTGGCACAGCGATTTTTCCAAGTCGGCCGGCCTCATGAACCACAAAGGGTGTCATTTTATCGACCTGATCAACTGGATTCTGAACGACGCGCCGGTGGAGGTGTCGGCCATGGGCGGGCGCCGGTTCTACAAGCCGCGTCCGGACCTGCCGCACGGGGAGCGCTGTCTTGACTGCGGCATCACGGCCACGTGTCCGCACTTCTTCGATCTACGGAAGTGGGAGGGAATCCTTGAGCGCATCTACCTGGCGCCGGAGTCGGATGACGGCTACCGGAGGGATCTATGCGTGTTCAGCGACCGGCATACCATTTGTGACCACGAGGTTCTCAACATCCGCTACGCCCGGGGAGTGCTGGCCTCCTTTACGCTTATCACCTTTGCGCCAAAGGAGTACATGTACATGAACTTCACGGGTACGGCGGGCCGGCTTGAACTGGGAAGTGATCCGGGCAGCGGGGGGCAGTATCTGCGTCACTATCACAGCAACGGTAAGGTGGAGAACTTTGACTTCAAGACCGGTGGCGGGGAGCACGGGCACGACGCCGCCGACACGTTGCTGGTTGCGGATATCCTGGGGATGGAAGGTTCCGATCCGATCCAGCGGGCCACTCCTGAGGAAGCCCGGCAAGCCGTGCTGGTTGCCGACATGGCGGCGCGTTCCATCGCGGCCGGCGGCCGTCCGGTTTGCGCAGAGGAGACGGGAAGGGATTTTCCACCTCAGCCTCTGGTTGCCAATGACGGCATGGGGGAACGTAAATCAAAGCAGAATGGAGATAAATAGCATGTCTACTCAGTCGCATCGCGAACGGTTTTTTGCGTTACTGGAAGGACGGGAGATTGATCGTCCTTTGTTTTTCCCTGATATCCAAAGCTGGTATGACGCGCGGCGTGTGCCGGCGGGGCACGAGCAGAAGTACGGTCCGGGAAGCTTCATTCCCGATGAGGATCCATATCATCGTGATCCGGGGACGATGCCGCCGGAGTATGCGGACTGGACGTTCCTCGACTTCTACCGGAAGTTCGACTGGGGCCTGCCGGTGCACCTCTATGGGTGGTGCCGGGCCGAGCGCGTGGACTGCGACGTGTCCAGTGTAACCCGTGATAACGAGCGGGTCACCACGCTGAGCACGCCCAAAGGCACCCTGCGCAAGACGGCGCTGATGGCGTCGGACGGTTCCTGGGCGCCGCACGAGCACTACGTCAAGACGCTGGACGATCTGGAAGCCCTCAAGTGGCTGGTGTCGCACGAGCGGCACATTCCCGACGCGGCGAAATACCACCGGTTCCGCCGGGCGACCGAGGGGTTCGGCGTGTGCGACCTGGTCATCCACCGCTCGCCCTTCGGCAAGCTGGTTCACGAGTACATGGGCTTCGAGCAGGTCATCTATGCGCTGGCCGACGACGAGCAGCGGGTGATGGAGTTCCTGGAAGTCCAGGAGAAGTATGACCTGGAATTCATCCGCATCGCGGCGGCCTATCCGGCGCGGTTGGTGATCATCAGTGACCATGCCGACGAGAACCTGATCAGCCCGCCGCACTACCGCAAGTACTGCGTGCCGTTCTATCAGAAGGCGTGCGCGATCCTGCACGAGGCCGGCAAGATGGTGTCGACGCACCTCGACGGCAATTTCGCCGGATTCCTGCCGTTCATCGGCGAGACGCATTTCGATCTTCTCGACGGATGCACGCCGGCGCCGATGTTCAACTATGAGCCGGAAGAGCTCGCCACGGCGCTGCGGCATGCCGGTGCGGGTACGTTGCACGGGAAGATGAACGCCTTCTGCGGAGTGCCCGCCACGCTGCTCACCCAGAGGCGACCCACGGGCGAGATCGTTGCGTTTGGTGAGAGGATTCTCAAGGCCTTCGACGGGCGGGTGATTCTCAATATCGGCGACGTGTTGCCGCAGAATGGGGATATCGAGCAGGTGGTGGCGCTAGGGAAGATGGCCCGTGGACGATGAGGAAGGGGGCAGGGGGGTGCGTGGCGGGTGGCTGAGAACCCTGAACCTGAGTAGTTACAGGATTTGTTCGTAATCGCAACCGCTTAGGAGCCGTCAAATAACAACCTGTACAATGTGTAAAGATTTACCACCCGCTCCGCTTGAGACACAGAGGCAC
>JBIKMI010000218.1:0-4832 GCA_044359285.1 Kiritimatiellia bacterium | reverse complement strand
TGACTACGAACTGGGGCTTCTGGTCGCAGCCGGGTTTGAATGCGTCACCCTGGGCCAGCGCATCCTCAGGACTGAGCAGGCCGTTCCGGCCTTTCTGGGCCGTCTGATAGGGGACGAAGAACCTTCATAATCGCAATCTTAATCGTAATCCTTTCTGTGATAAGGGATTATGATTGCGATTGCGATGAAGATGACGACAAACTCTTACTGGTTGGGAAGGTCTTGATCGGGCACGGGGTGGCGAGGCGCTCGGAAAAATCGGTCAGCACATTCATGAAATTGATATACGCGTCGTACGGGGATTGGTAGGGCGATGTTAGGGGATGAACCTCCAGCTCATTGACCGGCTTTGCCCCCATATAGCGGAAATGATCGGAAACCTGCAGCAAACGCCACTGGGCCAGAATGGCAGGATCGGGGTGCGCTTTTACTTCCTTCTCCAAAAGGTATAGGCCGTGAATGGCATCCTTTTGCATTTCATTCCCGATCAACTCCTGGCAGGCCTGTTCGGCGGCTTCCCATGAGGGATACCCGGGAATGGAGATGGAGCCACAGGCAGGAGTCGATTTGGCCGCTTGCGCGGTGGTCTGAAAGTGGAGCCCTTTATACGCCAGCACGGCGCCGGGCAAATCGTGGAGAAACTCAAGCGCCCCCGCTTCCCCCGGCGGGTGATCTGCGAAAGCCTGAAGATCTGCGGACAAGGTCAGCACATCGCCTGGTTGCTGGGTAAGAAGATGGGCGAAGGCCGTCGCGGTGGGCGGTTTCGCCGACGAGCGTGGGTGGGCCAAAAACCGGGCAATCGTATCGGCGAACAGGGGGCTTTCAAATAATAGTTTGAGGTTGGGGCAAGCGGCGGGCTGATATACGCGATTCAGGGAGCGGACTTCCCGCGCGCCGCCGGTTGCCATTATGGAAAGCATGGCGGTGAACCCGGGCGCCTCCGTTTCTGCGGCCAGCTCGTTCGTGTAGCCCCCGGTCGGGTCGTGGAGCGTGGCGGCGGAGACGCCCAAGAGCCGGTAAAGCGTCTCACGCTGCAAGGCGATCTGCTCGCGGAATTCCGGTTTTGAGAAGAGGAATGACAGGGAGTGGTAGAAGGGCTCGCAGATAAATTCCACACATCCCGATTCAGCCAGGGCCCCGAATTGCGCCAGAAGCTCCGGCTGGGTTCGTTCAAAAAGGGTGAGGGTCACGCCGGACAACAAAATGGACAGCCGGAAATCACCCCGGAATTCCCGGATCTGCTTGTGCAGGATCCGGGTAGCGGGGAGGTAACAACGGGAGGCGATCTCATTCAGATGGGCCATGGTGGCGTGCTCGTCTATATATGTGTTGGATTCCCCGATATCAAAGAAGGAGTAATGCCGCAGGCGGGGCGGTTCATGCACCTTGAGAATCAGGCAGACGGCTGGCATAATCAGTTTGGACAAAGCAGTTTGTTGTAGATCAGTTGAATGCGCGCGGCGGCCACTTCCCAGCGGACATTCTTGAGATCTTTGCGCCCGTTACGAAGCAATTCGCGGGACAGGACGGGGTATTTAAGCACCGCCAGAATTTTGTTGGCGATATCGTCAACATCCCAGAAATTGACGCTCAGGGCGTGAGGGAGCACTTCCCTGACACCCGCCGTCGTCGAGATCAGGACCGGGACATCGTACAGCATGGCTTCCAGGGGGGAGAGTCCGAACGGTTCCGAGGCACTGGGCATGACATACAGGTCGCTCATGGCATACATCCGCTCCACATCATGCCCGCCGAGAAATCCTGTGAAGTGGAAATGCCGGCCGAGCCGGAGTTCGCCGACACGCTCGATCATGCGGGGAAGCAGGTCCCCCGATCCCGCCATCACAAACGTCACATTCGACATTTTCTCCAAAACCCGGGCGGCGGCCTCGATAAAGAAATCCGGTCCCTTCTGGGAGGTGACCCGTCCGAGGAACAGGACCACCTTCTCATGGCGGGGGCGGGCGACATGATAGACTTTTTCAATATTCCGGCGAGCGACCGCGTTATGGACCACGCTGACCTTTTCGGGTGGAATTCCATATTGATCCAGGATCAGGTTCCGGGTGTAGTGGCTGACCGCGATCACATGGTCAGCCTCCTGCATGCCTAGCTTTTCTATCTCGAAGATGGCCGGGTTGAGACGGTCGCCACTGCGGTCATATTCCACAGAATGCAGATGCACCACCAGCGGTTTGCCCGTGGCACGCCTGGCCCGGATGGCCGCAGGAAACGTCATCCAGTCATGTGCATGGATCAGGTCAAAGTCGTCGCCCACCGCAAGATCTTCACCCACCTCGCTGTAGCGGGCTACTTCGGCCATGAGATTGTGGCCATACTGCGTGGGGGGTACCACGATGCTGGGCCGGTCCGGGCGCTCCGCCACCTGCGCGGAAGCGGCGTTCAGGACGTGAAGATACTCCTCGTCATTGAGATAGGGGCGCAGGATCGAATCAAACGCCTTGATGTTGAGGCGTTCAAAGAACTCCTCCGTGGTGGGCGGGTATTCCAAGGTGGACTGGGAGGCGGCCACCAGTTGCACATGTGTTTTGGCGGGGGGGGTGTCCGCGCGGGGCACCACGAAGACAATCTCTGCGCCGTGATGGGAGAGCGTGCGTGTTAGCTCGTAACACGCTGTCCCCAACCCTCCGCTGATGTGAGGCGGAAACTCCCAGCCGAACATCAAGATGCGCATAACAGGTGAAACCTCAAATGATACAGTCGATTCTCCAGCAGCAGATCATATGCGGGCAGGCCGGGGTGCCTGTCCCGAAGCAGGGAGTATTTTTTTCAGCCTTTTGAATGGCTAAAATAAGGTCTGCCTTTTTCAGCTTGCCGGGGTTCACGCCCAGGGCTTTGGCTTTCGCCTTGATGTCGGCGAGGGCTAATCCTGTTTTTTTAACTTTGGATTTGCCAACCGTGGCGACAGGGGCTTTGGGTTTGCTAACCGTTTTGGTTTTATTAGTTTTTTTCATTATATATTCCTTGGAAAAATAATGTCTCGCTATCTTATCGTGAACAGGCGCGCCCGCATAGTGTAAAAAGCCGGATTAATTCGGCACTGCTCCAGGCTTGAGCGGGACACCCATTGGGGCGCTGGGGGGCATCCCCGTCGAAAATCTCGGGAACATTGATCAAGCCCTTTCCTGTCAGGCTGTATTCCAGGAGGGGGCGCAACTGGGCGGTTAATTCCCGGGCCGCCTGAGCGGGCGCCCGGCTGGTCTTCAGGACGGCCTCCCCATAATGCCCCAGTAGCCAGGGCCAGACCGTGCCCTGATGATAGCAGGCGTCGCGGGTGGGCTGATCGCCCTCATACCGGCCGCGGTAGGCAATGTCCCGCGGGGAGAGGGTTCGCAGTCCATACGGCGTGAACAGTTCCCGTCGGACCGTGTTGACTACGCGCTTTTGCTGCGTGGCGTTCAATGGGGAAAAGGGCAGGGATACCGCGAAAATCTGGTTCGGACGAATGGCTTCATTCAAGATCCCTTCGGCCAGCGAATCGGCCAGGTAGCCCGGATCCTCCAGCCAGAAGGTGGCAAGAAACGACGCCTTCAGTCGCTCGGTGAGATCTTTTGCCCAGGGGAGGGGTTCATTGAAGTCTTTGGCCAGCTCTTCGCAAAAGACCAGGGCATTATACCAGAGTGCATTCAGTTCCACGGCAAACCCGTAGCGGGGGGTCACGGGTTTCCCATGGGAGGTGGCATCCATCCAGGTCAGCTGGGTCTCGCGGTTGCCGGCGTGCAGGAGCCCTTCCGGGGTCATAAAGACATCGTAGTGGGTTCCAGCCATGAAGCGGGTGGCAATCCGCTTCAGCACCGGCCAGAGGATCTCCTGCAGGGTTGCCCGGTCTTGGGTGCACGCCCGCATCTGCTGGACAGCCCAGAAATACCAGAGCGAGGCATCCACTGAGTTGTAGGCGTGGTGTTCCGGGTCTGCGGCAAAACAGTTGGGGATCAAGCCGTCCCGCTCATGGGGGGCGACGGCTTTGAGGATTTCAACGCCCAGTTCGGGCCGGCCGGAATAGAAGGTGAGCCCAGGGAGGCTGATCAAGGTATCACGGCCCCAATCATCGAACCAGGGATACCCGGCAATAATGGTGGCGCGGGCGGTGCCCGGGGTGCGGATGGGGAAGTGCCGGCCGCTGCGAATCAGTGCGGGCAGGGGGGCGGCCATATCGGTGTCGCCCACCTGACGGGCGACCGCTTCAGCCTCCAGGGCGCAGGCGTGGCGCCGGACGAGTTCGGCCTCCCACAGGGTCGACAGATCCGGCTGGCTGGAGAGGGACGCCGAAATTATCACCCGGCCCTGCGGGGGCAATGTGATTTCCAGGGTACCGGGGCAGAAACAATCCTCGTGGTGATCATACCCGCGCTCCGCCTCCAGGAAATATTCCATCTTCCGGTACCAGGTCGGCTGCGGGACGAAAGCCGGCCGCTGGCTGGCCTGGATAAAAAGGGGTGGCAAGCCGTCATACGGGTGGATCCGGATTCCATCAGCGAGCAGGATCGGAGTGGTATGAATATAGGCGTCTTCCTGCTTCAGTTCATGATGGCGGCGGAAGGCGAGCAGGGGATTGAGGCGGAGGGTGACAGGGGCTTCGGCCTGTTCAAGGTGATATTCCACCAGCACGGTGTTTTCGCCCTGCACCATCAAAATGCGTTTTTGGATCATCATCCCCTGGAGCTGGTAGCGGAATACCGGGCCTTCCGCCAGATGGAATCCACTCAACTGGCGGTATCCATCCGGGTGCATTACGCCGGGATAGCAATTACTGGAAAGCGGGATCTCACCTGCAACGGTGACGATGGAATCCTCGTATTTTGAAAGCAGCG
>JBIKMI010000216.1:0-4923 GCA_044359285.1 Kiritimatiellia bacterium | reverse complement strand
GGAGCGTCATCTGTTTCGTGGTCACAGCCTTAACAGCCGTCCCTTTTGCCGCTCTCTTAAATCCGACAATCAAGCTTTCAAGATCGGCCTCTTTATCCGTCAGCGCATCCCAGTTAACCGCAGGCCGCGCAGGAACACTATTCGCCTGAAGCACCGGCGCGGAGAAGACAACCAGCAGGCCGATGAAGCAGGCGAGCAAGCCGTGATTACGCCTACAAGCCCGGAAATGGCAAAGGGCCAGATTTAGCAAATAACCTGTCATGTCATCTCTCCCTCTCAAGCGCCCGGCCCCATTAAAACAGAAGGGCCTATTCTCGAGAATAATATTAAACCAACCCAAGCCCCAAGCCGCAATACCCGCGCAACGCCTTGGGAGACCTGCCAGAGCAAGAACTACAATTGGTTTAATATACCCCAAAACAAATAATGACATCAAGCACTTTCCCCCGACCGCATTTTTTGTTCAGCACTTTCCACAAACAGCCACCTGTTGCATTGAAAAACAAACTTCAACGGCGCACTTACGGATACGGCGTGCCAGCGGCTTGCCGGCAGACGGATTTCCAAACCGGGCACACACGGGCATTCATTCGCATAAAAGGCCACTTGGGCGCGACGGCCGCATAGTTGCCGTCGGCCAGATTCACCTTCTTCCCGTCCGCCTCGCGGGTTACCCGGACCTCCCCCTTGCGGACACCGAGCCAGGCCGATTTTGAGTCAGCCATCAGTCTGAACTCCGTTCCAACGATTTCGGCCTGCATGAAACTCGTGTGCATGACGAGCATGTGGTTGGCAGGTTGCGGACGGATACTGGCATCTACAGCCCCACGTTGCAACTCGACGCTGGGGCCCGTCGAGGATTGCTTCAGGACCAGCACGGTATCCTGATACAGCCGCAACTCCGACCCATCCAGGAAGGCAAAGCAGGCGGACGCGTTTGTTGCCAGAGCGATGGTGGCGCCGGCATGAACAACGGTGCCTGACGACACGACGAGGATGGGATTTTCGCTATTGCCCTCACATATTCGCACATTACCATTCAATTCGACAAGATGCCCCACCACAGGCAACTCAATGACGGGCGCCACGGCAAGGGGTCCGTGCACATCCGGCTTAGTCGGGGGCAGGATGAGGCGTAGCGCAAGTACCAGGCCGGCGGCCGCAGCCAGTGGCAACATGGTCCGCATGACCCATCGCATGACAGGACGCGCAGACGGCTTCTTGGAATCACAGTTTCCGATGGCTTCGTGCTTCAAGGCGACTGGAAGCTCAGCCTCGAAATTCGCCAGGACCAGGAGTGCCTTCCTCAACAGCGGGTCGCGGCGCAGTGCCTCCTCGAGTTCATGGACGTCAGCGGGCTCCATGCGGTCATTCAAATAAGTCACCAGGTCTGATTCCGAGAACTCTTTCATACTGTCACCCGGCCTTCTGCCTGCAGTTTTCCCTCAATACAGGCGCGCAGAGAGCGTCTTGATCTAACCAGAATCATCTCGACGGCGGCCGCTGTCTTTTTGACTCCCCTGGCGATTTCCTCGATTTTCATGTCGCGGAAGTACTTCATCTGCATAACGATTCTGCTGTGTGAGGGCAAAAGCTTGAGGCAATCTCTGAGGTAGTGGCTACGCATATCGAGTTCTTCGCAGTGGGTCTCGGCTGTATCGGCGAGCAAATCGATCACATCCGGGGCCAGTACTTCCTTCGAACGGGCCAGATTCTGCCGCCATTTCAACAATTGCAACCGGGTAATACCCATCACCCAGCTCCGAAAGGGCCTGTCAGGGTCGTATTCAGAGATTTTCATGCAGGCTACCCGCCAAACATCCTGAATCACGTCGTCCGTTTCACGATGGCCTCTCGTCACTGCACGCACGTAGGCACGGACAGCGCTATCTTCTTCTATGAAATGCTTGAGGAGGGCCTCGTTTAGAGGTTTTTCGTTGGGCCGATCGCCGGATCCAGCATTTTTGTCTTCACTCATGACTTGATCATCGCTCGCCAGTTTGACGTCTCAATTACCCATAAGCATCACTTTTCATTAATATATCCGCAATAAGGCAGGAACCCAACACAAATATATTGGCATATAGTCGCAACCAATTGAATGGAAGCATGTTATGTAAGGCATTATCTGCTTTCGCAAGCGAAAGCCCCCACAGTTTTTGTTGGGTTTGAAGAGTGAATGCGGATTATGGTATATAATCGTACAGGGGGGGGATAAAGATATGAAATTCACCCGATTGACAGAAGCTGTTGTAATAGCAGTTGTGATGTTGAGCATGTTGTTGCCGGGCACTTCGGAAGGGGGGGAATTGAGAGTGACCACGGAGTACATTTATCCAACGGCTTATGAAGTCCGGGGCGGGCAAATTCAGAGCGGGCCAAATGGCCGGGCTGGCTTTGTTCAGGAGACGGTCGTAGTACCCACGGCGTTTGCGACCCGGGAAGTCGGGGTGGTGTTCTCGGTGGAGGCCACGGTGTCGGGCATGAATCGCGATGCGAGAGTGATTACATCATTGGAGCCGAGAAACAAGAATGGCAACACGGACTTGATGATTGCCGCAACGCTTGGCAAGTTTAACGAGGTGAGCAACTTGCTGAGCCGCGGGGCCATGGTCAATGCCAGGAATAATTTCGGATCCACCGCCCTGATGGGTGCGGCGGCGGGTGGATATGATGAGATCGTGCAACAGCTTCTTTTGAAGAAGGCCAAGGCGGACATAAAAACACGAAACGGTTCGACAGCATTGATGTTCGCGGCCAGGAACGGGCAGTTGCGGGTTGTGGAGCAATTGCTGGCAGCTGGCGCCAAAGTTAATGAGGGTGACAGCGAGGGCATCACGGCATTGATGTATGCCGTACAAGGCAGTTATCCCGCTGTGGTCGAGAAACTTCTGAAAAGCGGCGCCAGGCCCGATCATGCGGATCGGCATGGCACCACCCCCAAGGCTCTGGCGCTCAAGAATAACGACCGGGATATTCTTGTCATACTGACGAGGGGTGTCGGCGTCAAGTGAGAAGGCGCATGACCTTTCTGCGGTCTGCGGCTGCACCGGTATTGATGTGCTTTCTGGTGGCCGGTCATACTGGGGCGACTGAGGTTCCTTTTGAGATTGGCGGGGGAATTATTTTGGTCAAGGCCAGCATCAACGGAACAGTTCCCTTGCCGTTTATTCTCGATACCGGAGCCACGGAGTGTCTTTTGACGCCGCAAGCGGCCAATCGGACGGGGCTGGGACCGGCATCAGGTACCGCGGAAAAGAGGGCCCGCTCCGTCGCTGTTGGCGAGCATACGGTTCCGGCAATGTCCTTTATCATTCATGATCCATTACAGGCGATCTCTCTACGTCTGGACCAAGGGATCAATTATGCGGGTATTTTGGGTTACCCCTTTCTGTCGAAGTTTGCTTTTTCGATTGATTACCAGCGGAAGAGGCTTGATTTGTTTGACGGCGTCGCATCAGGCACAGCTTTAAAGAGGCCTCAAGCAGGCATTCGCGTACCATTTGTGCTTCGGGATCGATTGATTCATATTGCCGGAATGATAAATGGTCGCGGGCCTGTGACATTTATTGTGGATACCGGCTCCGCCGAGGTGTTGCTGTTGCCGCAGGCGGCTGAAAAGTTGCGCTTACCAGCGTTATCGGCTAATCGCGCCGATGGCATTCGTTTCACAACGCTCGAGCGGATTTCTGTGGGGCAGGCGACGGTAACGAACGTTCCGGCCATCATCCACCGGTTGCACCGGGAAGGGGCGGGAGCATTGTCCTATGATGGCATCCTTGGTTATCCATTTCTCTCACAATTCAAGACGACGTTCAATTATCAGGATAAAGTGCTGATCCTGGAGCCAAACATCGCCAGATGATGGAAAGTCCAGGGACACAATCTGTATGCGCCCTCAGAAGTTTGGAGATATTGAACGCTTAGCCGCCATCATCGATTTTCTTGTCCGCCTGGAGTAATCCCAAATAGTCCCTTCTCGCATACAGAATACGGATAATAGAAACACTTTTCGCGTCTACCCGGTAAAACAGGAGGTAATTCTTGCACTGCACGAATCGGTAGACCCTCAGCATGGGGATGTCCGTCCTCAACGGCGAGCCCGTCTGCGGCATAGAGCCAATCGTCTTAATTTTTGCAAAGACAAGCGCAACAAGATCGGCTGCTGCCTGTGGATTAAACAGATCGTTTGAAATGTACCGCTTGATCTCCTCCAGATCGGCAAGGGCTTGCGGGGAAAAGCGAATTTTGAACATGGCTAAACCCCAAGCTTCTTCATCGCAGAGTTCATGGAGACCCATCCGCATTTTCGGGCGGATTCTTCTCCTTCGGCCAAGGCCGACATAAGTTCCAGTTCGGTGTGCAGGCGCTCGTACGCGCGAATATCAACAACGGCAAAGCGCCCGTGCCCGTTCTTGGTAAGAAAGACCGGCATGTCGCTCGTGACTTCTCGTAAAACGTTGTTGTAATTCCTGAGTTCGGAAATGGGTTTAATGACTGGCATGATTACCTCCTCTTTTTGAGAGACAGAATGTAGCAGAATATGTCGAAGAATACAACAGCATAATATGTCGACTTTTGGGATATCACAGGCCCACTCTTGTTAATCAACACGAATTCATATAGTCTCTCCTCTTATGAGCAAATCAACAGTCGCCATTCTCAGGACATCGCCAGCCACCGCGCTGGCGGATTATCACCGGGTTATGAATCTGGCTGGATACCAGAATGTCATCTCTAAGACCGCCGATACCGCGCTGAAAGTGAACATCAGTTGGCATTTTTTCTACCCGGGCAGCTCCACCACCCCATGGCAATTGGACGGAGTCATCCGCGCCATGAAGAAGGATGGCTATTCAACTTCCAACATCCACGCCTGCCACAACCGGACCGTCGTCATCGACGCCCATCTCGGGGAACGGG
>JBIKMI010000214.1:0-4942 GCA_044359285.1 Kiritimatiellia bacterium | reverse complement strand
CCGCTTCCCAGTTCTTTTCCAGCGTCTCATCTTCAGTCGCGGTTTTGCCATCGACCAGCACCTGCAAAGCCTTTTCAAGTTGCTTTCGGCGCAACAGCATCCAGGAATAGGTGGCATAAATCAAAATGGCGTCACGCTTGAACTTCTTGCGATACTTATTATACGTTTTTTCAAGCGCTTCCATTTCGCCCCGCTGATACTCGCGGCACATTTTCATGCAGCAAAGCACGGGATCGCCCAACATGGTCTTGGGAAGAAGCCGGTCCACCTCGTCAAACTTCTTCAGCTGGAACAGGAACTGGACCCGGATGGCATTAATCTGACGGTCCAGGAGAATGCTCCACTTGGCATAGGGATCCATCTTGCGGCTGGATTCGAGCGCCTCGACCAGCATGGCATCCTGATCCTTACGCGCCTGATCCATCAGGAAGCGGATATTCCCGCCGCGACTGGCCATCTGCTCATATTTACGACGGAGCACATTGGTCCGCTCGGTGATCCGCGCCTGGATCGCTGTCATCAGGGCGGTAATCCGGCGCCGGATCCACAGCGTTGACCCGATTTGGATACTTAACCCGAAGAGAACGGCCAGCACGATGCTCCAATTGCCAAAATGAAGTCCGAAATGGAGCCCCGCCCATAACCCGACCATCCCTAATAACGATAAAATCAACGTCAACATATCTACTTATCCCTTTCCAAACAGTCTCAATAACCCAAACCGCTCCCTTATATATACTATAGCGCCCATTTCAACAGAAGAAAATAGACCGCCGCAAACCCCGCCATCAGCAGACATGGCCGCACCAGATAGCGGAAGGTGGCGCCAATAGTCGTATCAAAATACCGGTTACTCACCACATAACAGAGATGCAGCGGACTGATCATCATCCCCAGATGCCCGCAGGCGTAGGCCAGCACCACATAGGGGCGCATGGAGGGATGATCAGGCATGGACTCCACCAGACTGATCACCAGCGGGAAACTGACCCCGACAAACCCGAACGCCACACCGGTCAGCAGGCCGGCAATAAACGGCAGAATCACCACCACCAACGTGATGGGCACATGCATCACAGCCAGTTCACGACTGATCGCCGCGGCCGCATGCACATCCGTGAGCATGCGCTGATAGACCATCACGCTTAATACCAGCCCGAGCAGAGGGATGGACTCCTTGTTCCAGGTCAGCCGCCACAACTGCTTGAACGGAAACGGGCGTGCCCACAAGGTGAAAATCAGACTGACCGTCAGGCCAACCAGCAGCGGGGCGAACTTCTGCATAAACGACACCCCGCCCGAATTAAAGCCCCACAAGGGCAGATGGGGCGTCAGAGGGCGCATCACGAGCGCACTCAGTGCCCAGACAATGAGAATGACCCCAATGGGGGCCACCGCCACCAGAATCTTGCGTTTGAGGCCAGGCGGCGGAGGCGGAGCCACTTCCAGAGTCACCTCCGGCATCGAACGGAACATCAGGATCCCACCCAGGACCATAAAGACGCCAAAGGGGATCTGAAACAGGGCAAAGGTGAGCAGATCACTATTGGTGAGGCTCATGGCCAGAATGACCCCGGGATAGAGCGGCCACCAGTGCTCCCAGATATGGCGCCACCAGTAGTTAATCGACGACAGCACGTCACCGCCGAGTTCACTCCCATGCGCGGCCTGACGCACCATGGGGGCCGAAAAGATCGCCCCACCCGGCATGGGCAGGAGTCCAATCAGCGCAGGGAGTGTCGCCAGGGTGACCGCCGGTCTGCGCACCAATGCCTGGATCGAGGTCACCATGCGCTCCATGCGCCCCGTCTGACGCATGGCATCGGACAACGTCAGCAGCAACACCATGGTGACGAGCAACCCGATGGAGGTGGACTGCGTGACTCCCTCCCAGGCCACACGCGCGAGATCCTTCGCCCCTTCGCCGAAGAACAGACCCAGCGAAATCGCCCCGCAAAAAATGGCGAGCCCGAGGGGGATTTTCAGCCGGACCAAGGCCAAAATGATCCCGAACGACAATAGTGTGAAACCCAACGCCGGCATTCAAGACTCCCTGTTACTTCTGAGCAACGGCTTCGAACTTAATGACACAGGGATGGCCATTTAAATCCCAGTCGGTGCCCCCTGCCGGCGGGATTTCAACCGCTTCACAGGAGAGGCTCAAGGTTTCGGACGTAATATACTCGAGATGCGCCCCCACCGCCTGCCTGAGTTCAGCCGGTCCCGCGAATTGGACGCGGATCCGCTGCGTCACTTCCAGATCGGCCGTCTTGCGCATATTCTGAAGCTTACTGACAAACTCACGGGCCAGCCCTTCCGCGACCAGCTCGGGCGTCAGGGCGGTATCCAGCGCCACCACAATGCCCCCCTCCGCCGCCACCACGCTCCCCTCGCGCGGAAGGTACTCAATCAGCACGTCCTCCAGCGTCAAGTCGACCGGGGTTCCGTCAACCATCACCGCCAGCGGCTCTCCCCGGGCCAGGCTTTCGACCTGCTCGCCTGTAAGGGCGGCCACCACACCCGCCGCCTTCCGCATCAGCGGGCCCAGCTTCGGACCCAGCCGTGCAAAATTCGCCTTGGTCCTGACCGTTGCGAAATCAGCTTCACTCAAACGGAACTCCGCCTCTTTCACATTCAGCTCTTCCAGGATGATATCCTTCAAATCACTCATACAGCTGAGCAATTCGGGATTCCGGCAGGCGACATGAAGCTTCTTCAAGGGTTGCCTCACCTTCAGGTCATGCGCCGAGCGCAAGTTACGACCCAGGGCCACCACCGTCATCACCGCCGCCATCTGCCGCTCCAGGGCCGGGTCACGGCGGGTGACATCCCCGCCCGGAAAGTCACACAGGTGCACGGATTCAGGCATCTCGGCAGTCCGCAAATTCCGGTAAATGGCTTCACTGATAAACGGAATGAAGGGGGCCGCAATCTTGGAAATGTTCAGCAGCACATAATACAGCGTCTCATAGGCCTGCGCCTTATCGGCGTCATCCTGTGACTTCCAGAACCGGCGGCGGCTGCGGCGGATATACCAGTTGGTCAGGTCTTCGACAAACCGGACGAACGGCCGCACCGACCCCTGCAAATCATAGTTATCCATCGCCTTCGTGACATTCGCCGACAGCGATTCCATGGAACTGCGGATCCACCGATCCAACAGATTCTCCTCCTGAATTCCGGATTCCGGATTCCGGATTCTGGATTCTGGGCTCCACCCATCCACATTGGCATAGGTCACGAAAAAGCCATAGGCATTCCATAAGGGGATAAGCAGGTTCCGCATCAGATCCTGCACCCCGGTTTCGGAGAAGCGCAAATCCTCGGCCCGGACGACCGGGGAGTTGATCAGATAGAGCCGCAGGGCATCCGCTCCATAGGTGTTGATAATGTAGCTCGGATCCGGGTAGTTCTTGAGGCGCTTGCTCATCTTCCGCCCGTCCTCCGCCAACACCAACCCGTTCACAATGACGTTCCGGAAGGCCGGTTTGTCAAACAGGGCCGTCGCAAGGACCGTCAGGGTATAGAACCACCCGCGCGTCTGATCCAGCCCCTCGGCAATGAAGTCGGCCGGGAAATGGCTTTCAAACTGCTGGCGGTTTTCAAACGGATAATGCGCCTGCGCATACGGCATGGCACCACTTTCAAACCAGCAGTCCAGCACTTCCGGAATCCGCTTGAGCATCCCCCGCCCTTCACGCGAGGGGATCTCGATCTTATCCATGAAATGCTTATGCAGATCCGTCACCTTGTGGCCGGAGAGGGCTTCCAGTTCAGCCGCCGAGCCGATACAGATGACCTCCTTGCCGTCATCACTGCGCCAGACGGGAAGCGGCGTGCCCCAATAGCGGTTCCGCGAGATATTCCAATCGCGCGCCTGTTCCAGCCATTTTCCGAACCGGCCATCGCGCAGATGTTCCGGAACCCAGCGGGTCTGGCTGTTGGCCTTCAGGATCCGGTCGCGCATCTGTTCCACCTTGACATACCAGGCCGAAATCGCGCGATAGATCAAGGGCGTATCACACCGCCAGCAGTGCGGATAGCTGTGATTGATCACGGCATGATGGATCAGGCTCCCCTCCTGCTTCAGGCGCTTGATGATATCATGATCCGCCTCTTTGACGGCCCGTCCGACATAATCCGAAATCTCTTCGGTAAACCGGCCTTCGGCATCCACCGGACAGGGGGCCGGGAGGTTTTCGGTTTTCCCGACCCGGCTGTCATCCGCTGTCGATACAAAGTCACCCGCAATAATCCGGAAAGCACCCTTGGCTTTGCAATCCGCAAAATAGGGAAACAGCGGCTCATACCGCAGGCCCAGCAAGGAAGCCCCCGTGGTCTCCTCAACCACTTCAAACGCCGCCCCCTTTTTGTAATAGGCGGCCACCCGGTCCTTGGCCAGATAGTAGAACTGCGCGCCATCCTTGATTTTGACATAGGCGATCTCTTTACCGACCGCCAGGGCCATATTGGACGGTAACGTCCAGGGCGTGGTGGTCCAGGCCAGTACATAGAGAGGCTCCACCCCCTCCACCTTGAAGCGGATCGTCACCGCCGGATCCTGGACATCGGCGTAGCCCTGATTCGTTTCGAAATTCGAAAGCGGCGTGGTACAGCGCGGGCAGTACGGCACAATGCGGTGTCCCTCGTAGATCAGCTGCTTTTCCCACAGGGACTTGAAGACCCACCAGATGGACTCCATGAACGCCGGATCCATGGTCTTGTAATCGTGATCAAAATCGACCCAGCGCCCCATCCGGGTCACGACCTGACGCCATTCACGGGTGTAACGCAGGACAATACTGCGGCACCGCTCGTTGAAAACATCCACCCCAAGCGTCTCAATGTCGCGCTTGCCGCTGAGCTTCAGATCCTGTTCGACTTCATACTCCACCGGCAAGCCATGGCAATCCCAGCCGAACCGCCGGGTCACATAATGGCC
>JBIKMI010000025.1:0-17493 GCA_044359285.1 Kiritimatiellia bacterium | reverse complement strand
ACATGCTCAAACGTGAGAAAACCAAGAAACGGGGCATCCGGGGCAAGCAAAAGAACGCAGGGTGGGATCACTCCTATTTACTCCGCCTGCTCGGGGTCTCCCTGGATTAACCTTCGCTCCCCTCCAATAACCAAAAACCACATGCCGGAACCACTCCGGTGCGTCACCTTGTTGATCAGGGGCCACATTTTCAGCCTTCACGCCTATCCCCACTGCCAAAGCGCCCTGTAGCAAGCGTCGCCGCCTCACGTAATCGCCTCAGCAACTTTCCGGAACCAGTTTTGACAGAATCAAGAAATTAGATGCGTCTGCCCTGATCTTCCGTTGACTTATAGTGCCAGTTAATTAATGTTTCTGCAACAAACAAGACTAATTTTATCCTTTTTAAATGATTTTATATGAATTAACTTGCTCATCAGGTGCTCTGGAACGTAATTATCACCGCATGAAACAATCATTGATTCCAGACCGGCTCTATAAACCCCTGATGATGGCCGTGATCGCAGGGTATCTGGGCGGATGCACCGCCCCCACTCCGCCCGCCCCGGCGCCCACTCCCCCCGTCACATTACCTCAATCCCGTATCATCCCGTCAGCCAGTGTCAAACCCGTACTGATTGTTAAGCCTACCACTTCAGTAGTCATTACCGCTGAACGCAGTTATGCCGAGAAGGTTACAGACCGTCTGAAGAGCTGGATTGAAGGGACAGGCATCCCCACGACCCTTTTAACGGATGACCAGTTTGCCGCCGGCAAGCACCCTGAGTCCCGTGTAGCCATCCTTCCCTATAATTCCAACCTCACATCAGGCGAACTGCTCGCCTGCCGCCGGTTTGTGGAGCGCGGGGGAAAATTGATCGTACTTTTTTCAGCCGATTCCGGCCTGGCCGCCCTGATGGGATTCCGGCTGGGAAGCTCCATGCGGGCGCCAGGGGCCGATTCCTGGAGTGCCTTCCGCCTGGTCGACAAGGCGCTCCCCGCCGTACCCGCCCGGATTGAACAAACCTCCCTGAGTCTTCACCCCGCCTACCCGGCCGGACCCGACTCACGGGTGATCGCCTGGTGGGAAAGCACGTCAGGCAGGCTCCCCCGTGAACCCGCCTGGCTGCAATCCAGCCGTGGCTTCTGGATGTCGCATATCCTTCTGGAAAGCGATGTCCCGGCCAAGAAACAACTTCTGATCAGCCTGCTCGGCACCTGCGATCCGACCCTGTGGAAAGCCGCCGCCGTCCATGCGGTCAACCGGGCCGGACAACTGGGCAAATACCGGAACGCCACCCATGCCATCGAGTCGATCCGGACCCTGGCCCTGAACAACGGGAAGAGCCCCATTGCAGACCCGCTCCTGAGCCGGGCCGTCCAGCTCCAGCGTGCGCTTTCACAGGAGTATGAGGCGGGATCTTATGCGAAAGCCATCCAGTCATCCTCCCTGCTGGACACCACCCTGACCGAGGCCTATGCGTCCATCCAATCGTCCAAAAGCCCTGAATTCAGAGGGGCGTGGAATCACTCGGGTACCGGCTTCGCGCCCGGCACCTGGGAGTCAACCTGTGCGAGCCTTGCCCGCGCCGGCATGACCGCGGTCCTCCCTCACATCCAGCGGCCCTGGTGCACCCATTACCCCAGCCGCCTAACGGCGGCCTCGGATGTGCTGACCCGGTATGGCGATCAGGTGGCGGCCTGTTGTGCGGCCGCCCGCCGCCACGGCCTTGACGTGCATGCCTGGGTGATTCTCTGGAACCTGGAGGGGGCCCCTGAAGAGGCGATTGCGCCCTACCGGCGGGCGGGCCGATTACAAGTTTCTGCGGCGGGGGCTCCTATCTCCTGGCTCTGCCCCTCCCATCCCGCCAACCGGTCCTTTGAGCTGTCGCTCATCAGGGAATTGGCCACGCGCTATCCCCAGCTCGCCGGGATCCACCTCGACTATACCCGCTTCAAGTCACAGGAGTACTGTTACTGCGCCGGTTGCCGGACCCGCTTCACGCAGGCGACCGGTACGGCCATCAGCCGCTGGCCTGCCGATGTGCAGGGGGGCGGCAAGCAGGCGGCTTACCGGCAATGGCGCCGCGACCTGCTCACCCGCTTCGTCGCGGACGTTCATCAGGAACTGGACCGGTTGAACCCGAAAATGAAATTGTCGGCCTCCGTCTATCCCATCTACCCCGGAGTCCGGGAATCCATTGCGCAGGACTGGGGCACCTGGCTCAAGCTGGGCCTGCTGGATTTCGTATGCCCTATGAGTTATACCGCCAACCCCGAGCTGTTCATCGAGTGGTATCGCAAGCAGATCGCCTCGCCGGGCGTCAAAGGGAAGGTGTATCCGGGCATCGGGGTGACCTCCATGGAATGCCGGCTCTCGGCCGTTGAGACCATCACCCAGATCAACGCCCTGCGTCAGGAAGGGGCCACCGGGTTTACGCTCTTTGACGCCAATCCCACCTTGAGAAATGACATTCTGCCCTATCTGCAGATGGGGGCAACCAAGCCTTAACGCCCGCCCTTTTCGAGCGGGATCTAATTTAGCCAACGGCAGAAGAGTTACACAGGAGTCGCCGGCCCGCTCTTTAAGGCTCGTCTTGTTTTGGCGGTTTTGCTACGTATGCGCGCGACGTCGAGTACGCCGCGCAAGATTGGCCGCGTTCGCCACAACGGAAAGAAACATTCATGAAAAGAAATACGCTTGGGAAGACCGGTCTACGCGTCTCGCCGATTTGCATTGGTGCCTGGCAACTTGGGGGGCCCCTTTCGTTCAACGGCCAACCAGACGGGCACCCAGACCCGGGCAAGCAGGCCGTACTGGACATGATTCAGGAACTGGGCGACATGGGCGTCAACTTCATCGACACGGCCGAGCAATACGGGGGCGGCGAATCGGAACGTCGTGTAGGAGAAGCCATCCGGGGAAAGCGCGACCAATGGATTGTTTCAACAAAGTTTGGCTATCGGGTCGGAGCTGATGGAGAGCGAGACGACAGTTCCAGCCCGGAGAGAATTATGACCAGCATGGAGGGCTCTCTTAAACGGCTGGGAACCGATTATGTTGACATCTACCTTTATCACTGTCCGCCCGTGATCAGCGAGTTGGAAGCCGGGAAATCGGTGCTGGAAAAACTCGTTCAGCAAGGCAAGTGTCGTTACTACGGCATTTCTACAAACTCCATCGATCTTATCACGGCGATGCTAGACCTGGACATGCTGGATGTTCTTCAGTATGCCTCCAACATGCTGAGTGATGATTCTGCCATTCGGGATCTGGTTGGCAAACACCATACGGGAACACAGGTCCGGGGCGTCATGGCGCAGGGGCGCCTGAGCGGCAAGCACTTCCACCACCAACCCGTCTGGAACGTGAACGACCACAGATCGCATCGCTCGCGCGGAGAAGACTATCGCCGCTATGCTGTGCTTGAAGAGGCCGTTCCCAATGGTTACACCGTGGCCCAGGTTGCTGTTCGTTATATATTGGACGATCCCCGCAACCACAGCATTTGTCTGGGCGCAAAGAACCTCTCCGACTATAAGGTCGCACTCGCCGCCATCGATTTGCCGCCCCTGGCCCCTGAACACCGCAGCAAGCTGGCAGCGTGCGTGGCAGGCCTGAACAATGCCTCACCTGCGCCACAAACCTGAAAACAGATAGAGCTTACCCGAAAAGATTGGGCCTTGCGGAAGCAGCCCTGACCAGCATCCCGCAGGCGGCATGGATATCCTGTCCCCCGCTGTACCGGCGGGCCACCGGCATCTTGAGATGCACCCGCAGGGCATCCCGAAAGGCCGCCAACTCGGCCGGTGACGGTGGCTGAAATGTCCCGCTGGAATCATTCACATCGATCAGGTCCAGCGTCAACGGAATGCCTCGCGTGAGTTCAGCCAGCTGAACCGCATCCTCCACCCGGGTATTGAAGCCGGAAATCATCGTCCACGCCAAGGTGACCCGTTTCCCCGAAGCAAGCTGGTAATCGCGAATGGCCGGCACCAGTTCAGCCAGCGGATAAGCCGCCTCAACGGGCATTAGACCGCGCCGCCGGACGGGATCCGCACTCGTCAAGGACACGACCAGACGGAACGGCAACCGGTCGGCGGTGAAACGCCGGATCCCGGGCACGATGCCGACGGTGGAGATACTGATGGCCTTCCCGGAAATCGCCATGCCACAGGGTTCGGATAAAATCCGGGCTGCCCGGATAACCGCCTCGTAATTCAGCAACGGCTCGCCCATCCCCATAAACACCACGCCGCGCACCGGATGCTCCGAGTCGGCCTGAATCCGGATCACCTGATCCACAATTTCCCAGGTGGCAAGATTACGCGCAAAGCCCTGCCGGCCCGTTGCACAGAATGAACACCCCATGGCACAGCCTGCCTGGGAACTGACACACACGATCACCTTCTCATCGCCTGGCCGATTCAGGATCGGAATGCGGACCGCTTCAAAGGATTCGGGGCCGTCCCCGCTGAACAGGTATTTGGCAAACCCATCCCGGGACGAGACGACCGTGTTCAGTGTGGTCAGCCGCGGCAACCGGACCGCCTGCCGCACCCGCTCCAACAGTTTGGGCGAGACCGCATGGAGTTTCTCAGGGATTTCGTCGCGCCGCACCGCGGCCGCCTGAAGCTGCCGCGCCAGATGAAGCGATACCCCCAGCGGGGCCAGGGCGGCATGCAACTCCAGGGCTGTCACATCTTTGAGAAGAACGGGCATATTTTATTAACCAAGTCGGTCGGCGCCACACACGAGATTAGCACCACGTCACAATCTCATTAAGAGACAGACGCGGCGAGGTGCGTTGAGGTCGTGCCGCCGGCCAGCCGAGAGTGATCAGGGCCTGCGGGGTGATATCGGAGGGCCAGCCGACCAGCCGGCGCACCTCTTTCGGGCGGATCCAACCGATCCAGCAGGTGCCCAGTCCCAATTCGGTCGCCTGCAACACGGCCTGTTCCCCGGCAATCCCGAGATCCAATAACGGATATTCAACCTGCGACAGCAAGGGTGCCACCCGGTGTGTAATCAGCGACTTCTTCATTCCCAGCACCAGAATCACCGGCGCCTGCAACGCCCAGGTCATCCCTAATCCCGGCAGCGTTCCCTCATCCAACAGGCGGGTTCGCTGGGCCACCTCCGTCACCACGGCAAACCGCCAGGGCTGCCGGTTACAGGCGGAGGGGGCCAGCCTGGCCGCTTCCAGGATCTTCTCCACATCCGCCCGGGTAACCGGCTGTGATGTGTAGGCGCGACAGCTGAAGCGCTTCAGAAGAAGATCTCCCAATTGACTCATTTGAGTTTCTCCATCAGCGCGCCATTGAGCGAAGCGGGTCTGGCGACCTGGCTTTCCTGATGAAGGGTGGTCAACACGCTTGAGCCTGCTAAAACAACGATCACGACGGATCCCGCCAGCAGCGCCTTCCCCAAACGCCTCGCCCCGACCAGACTCAATGCGACGCCCAGCCAGAGTCCGCTAAAGGCCAGCGCCGCGATGCTGGCACGGGTCGCGCAGTCCAGCGCATAATGCCAGAAAAACACCCACCTCACCCATGAGGCCACCGGCACGTTCAACCCCTGTTTCCGCGCTTCGGCAATGGCGAGGTTCCGGGAAATATCAGCCGTACTCCCTCCATACCGCTCCGCCCGCAAGAGGACGGCCACGGCATCGGAGGGGCGATTGGCCAGCAATAAGGCCGTTCCCTGGTTGTAAAAGAGGTCGGCATTCCTCACACCCAGATCCACGAGCTTCTGGCAGGTCCCCGCCACCGCCAGAAAATCCTTAGGCTCCTGCGCGGAGCACAATTCCATGAGCGACTCCGTCCAGATAAAGGTCCGTTCGGCGGGCGTGGAGGCTTCCCCCTTACTGACGCAGAGTCCGCTCATCAACACCAACAGGGTCATCCGCGCCCGCCGTGAGCCCGGCCGGTCGTTGCGATAGGCGTCTATCGCCGCCAGCGTGGCCAGCAACTCCGGCGTAGCCGGACTGATCCCGCCTGACCCGAACGACGCATCAAAGAAGACCTGCATCATTCTGGAAAACTGTTTTGCCAGATCATAGGGAATCCCTTTCATCGTCAGCAACGCTTCCGCATCAACCGGCGTCAGGGACTCGGCCTGGATATCCAAGCGATCCGCCAGATAGCGCCGCAACACCTCACAGCGCTCGCGGTGCGCGGCGCTGTCGCTTCGCTCCGCCAGTTGCTGAATCGCGTGTTTTGCCCGCGCCAAGGCCTGCCGCTTCCGCTGAGCACGGCTATAGGCGGGCACCTGACGCCGGAGCCACCGCCCTGACAGGCAGAGGATAAACACCAGGGGACCTGCGCCGGCATAGAGCAGGAGCCGGCGGGGATTGCCCAGCAGCGGGACCGCCTCGACACCGGACAGCCCCATGCGGATGCCGGCCGGCAACATGGCCCGTTCGCGCTCCCGACTGGTCTTGGCTTCGACATTGGTGGAGCCTCCGATAATTTGGGAGGCCGTAATTTCCGCAGCCTGCCTGACCTTCAGGGGAATCGGCAGGGAGTGAACCGTCTGGTACCGCCGCAAGGTGACATCGTAAAACGAGACGTCCACGGGAGGCAACTCAAAGGAGCCCGCCTGCCGCGGGCGCAGCGTGTAGGCATACTGGCACTGTCCATTCTGTTTGACGGTCTGCACCGAATCATCATAGATCTCAAACCGTTCCAGCAAAGCCGGCTGAAGCGAGAGTTTGGGCGGCGTGATGTTCCGCATCTGGACCGCGCCCGAAAGGGTCAGCGTCAGCTTGAGCGGATCGCCCACATTGCAGGTCTGGGCATCCAGCGCCGCCTCCACCGTCAGGTTGCTGCCGATGGCGCCAATATAGGAGTCCGGTCGGTTTTCCTCCGGGGGCGGGATCACCCGCACGGTGGCCGCAGGGCCAACGGCAAAGACCGGACGCCCCTCTGCATTTCCATCGTCCTTGACCTCAACCGGAACCTTCCCCTTGAACAGCAGGGGTCCGAAGGTATAGGCCCCTTCGGTCAAGGGGGAATAGGAAGCGGTAAGCGAATATTCCCAATAGCTCTTCCCCGCCTGAGTCACCTTTTTTTTATCAAACTTAAATCGGGCAGGCCGTCCCTGCACATTGAACATCCGGTCGAAATCAAACGGATCGCCCTGCGTGGTGAAGGCATTCAGCGTGAAGCCGGGCTGGTTCTGCTGGATCAGGCGGTCATTCAGCAGTTTTTGTAAATCCGGGCCCTTAAGCCCGTCCATCTCCTGTCCGTTGAGGAAGGCGGCCTCAAGATGGGGCGGATCTGCAGGGAACAACGGCTCGGTATCCTGATAAGGGGCGGGCAATGCCTTGATCCGTACGGTCATCTGGATCTCAAACGGCTCATCCACCAGAACGGTGGCACGGGAGGCCGACACCGAAGCGATAACCAGATCCTGCGGGGTCACCCCCGTCACGGTAATGTCAGGCCCCGTTCCGCTGAGGGTCTTGCCATTCACCCGGGCCGTGATGGGGCCCGCCGTCATGACCCCGTCCATGGCGGGCGTCACCTTATAGGTGAAAATCCGTCCCGAAAAATCCTCCCGCTTCATCTTGCCGTTCACCACCACCACGGTGTAGTGGCTGGCCGACTGGCTACCGAGCAGTTCAACGGTGCCATTCCGAATGGCAGAGAGATCCAGGGCGCCGGGATTATCCGAGCCATCCACCTTGACCTCCAGCAGGAACGACTCTCCGAGATAGACGCTCGTGCGACTGGCCTTGACGGAAAGGGTCGGAGCTGCCGCAAAAGCAAAAGTAGTTGAACAGAAGATCGCGAAGATCGCGAAGGCGTGCACAGCCTGCTGAAATATCATCGCGTGTCTATGCGTCATTCGCCTACCAGTCTCTTTCGGCGGGGGAGAGCGGGACATAGGAATCGCGCTCACGCTTTTCCTGTTCATGCTCCTTCTCGCGCTGTTTGGCCTTTTCCAGCAACCGCTTCAGATCCTCAGGCGACAGCTGGTCTTTTTTATCCTCCGGCTTGGGCGGCGCCTTCTGCTCCTCTTTCTTCTGATCCTGCGGTGGCGGCGGCTCCTGCTTGGGTTGATCCTGCTGCGGCTGATTCTGCGGCTGATTATCCTGCGGCTTTTTATCCTTGGGCAGCAGCGCCTCGATCTCCTTCAGCACTGCATACGCCTTCCGCTGATCAGTCAGGCTGTCGGCCAGGACGTTGGTGATCGCCCCCGCCGCCGCCTGCTGCAAGGCGGTGGCCTGTCCCGCCAGTTCCATAATCTTCCGGCGGTCTTCCGGGGACAGCACCACCTCCATCGCGTTGGTGCCCGCCACCGCGTTGGTGGAAGCGACGGCATTCGTGGACGCCGGCTCAACCGGACGGCTGATCCCCTCCGGCGGGACCTCCTGCTCAAATCGCTGCGTGAATAACCCGGTCAGTTCCAACGCCTCGGCCTGCTGGGCGTTGAGATGCTGTTTAAGTTCATCCGATACCGGCGAGATGCCGGTTACGACAGGGACCGTCAAGGTGATGGCGTTCGTCTGGCGCTGGAGATCCTCGCGCAGGAGTTGCGCATAGCCGGCCATCCCCTTCCACAGGGTATAGACGGCGGCTTCGGCCTTGAGCGCGGGGCCATAGGCCGAGCGCTCCAGGTTGCGAAGTCCGGTGGCACTCCCGGACATCGTGTCGCGGATGGATTCCGCAAAGGCGTTCAGCTGGGCCATCTGCTGCGGGGCATTGGTGTTGGAGGCGGCGGACTGCGACAGGGTCTGCAACAGCTTGCCTTTCAGCGGAATCATCAGGTCGGCGGTGCGGTCCTGATCCGCCGCCAGCGACTCCAGGCCATCAATCAAGGCCGGTGTGGTATTGGTAAAGGCGGCGGGGATCTCCTGAATGAGTTTCCGCTGCTGGAGCAGCATGAGATCCGCCAGGGCACCCGGCGGGGTCTGCCCGTGCTCGGCCATCAGACGGATAATTTTAGCCTGCTCCTCCACGGATCCGGCCAGCCCCGCCACCACGGCCAGATTCCTGCGACTGTCCGCATGGTCCGGCTGCTGGCGCAAGGCCTTCTGAAAGGCGGTGCCGGCCTGCTTCAAGGCCTGAACCCGCCGCTCCGCCACGGCCGGATCCGGCGGGGTGGCCGCATTTTCCTGCAGGGGCGCCGCCCCGGTCGTGAACAAGGCACACCCGAGATTATAGGCGGCCTTGGCGCTCAGCTCCCCTTCGCCGCCGGTCAATCCCCTGAACAGATCCCCCGCCTCCTCTGATTTTCCCGCCTTGAGCAGCGCGCAACCGGCATTATACAGGTAATCCTCGCGCGTGGCGCTTGCGGCCGTTCGGGCCGCCACCTGATACGCCTCGGCGGCCCCTTCATAGTTACCCTTCAGGTAAAGCCGTTGCGCCAGCCGCGCGCCATCGCGGCCGGCAGGAATCGCGGCCACGAGATTGGTGACAGGTGCGGCCGCCACCACCTCATTCGTTGCCGCCTGAAGCGGCAGGCCGGCCACCAGCCAAAGCGCAAGAGCCGGCGCCGCGACCAGCCTGGTCTTCGCGCCAGCCATCCGGCCCCGGCTCATAAAGGCGACGGCCAGGAACAACAAGACGGCCGGTAACAGGAAAATCTGATAGCGCTCCACATAACGACGCTGGGAGGACTCCTCCAGATCGCGGGCGGAGATCCGGCTTAAATGGTTCCGATACAGATCACCCAGCTTGACGTTGGCCAGGCCGACCGGAACATACGCCCCGCCCGTGGCTTCGGCCATCTCACGCAGTAAGGCGTTATTCAACTTGGAGACCACTTCCTGTCCCTGGTAATTCAGCGCCTCTTTTTTATTGCCCACCGCCGGAATCGGGGCCCCTTCACTGCTCCCGAAGCCCACCGTGAACAGGGTGACCCCCTTCTCCCTGGCCTTCCCGGCCGCCTCCAGCGCCTTCCCGGCCAGGTCATCGCCGTCCGTAACCAGGACAATCGCCTTGTGTGCCCCTTGCTCCTCGTCGAAGTTTTGCAGGGCCTCCAGAATCGCCACGCCGATGTCCGTCTCCCCGGCCGGCGCCGAGTCCACCCCCACCCCTTCCAACGCCTGCGCCATATACCCGTAATCGGTGGTCAAGGGGCACACCACAATGGGGCGCCCCCGGAACGCCAGCAACCCGACCCGGTCGCCCCGCAGCTCCTTCACCAGATCCAGGAGATCCACCTTGGCCCGGCCCAGACGACTGGGATGCACATCCCGGGCGAGCATGGAGCGCGACACATCGAGCACCACCATCACATCCCGGCCCCGTTGATAGACGATCTCCTCATGCATGCCCCATTGCGGACGGGCGGCGGCCAGCAGGGCGAGGACCAGCCCCCCCATAAAGAGGGAAAGCTGCCACAGGCGCCGCGAGGCGGCCGGGGCAGGCGCCAATTTGACGGCCATGGCCGGGGAGACAAACGGCTGGCCGGCCACCCGGCGGCCGGCCAGGATATGCCACGCCACCCCGATAACCGGCACGAGCCAGATCAGGAAAAGAAGCCAGGGATATTGGAATTGGAGATTCATAGGATGTTTTTACCCAACCAGGCGTTCATCACCGCGCCCGCCACCAACAGGACCAGGCCGGCCATCAGGAACGCCGGAAAATGCTCGTCATATTTATTGTACAACTCCGTGTTAATCGTGGTTTTTTCAAGCTTGTTGATGGCCGCCAGTGTCTGCTCCAGCCCTTTCGCATCCGTCACATTGAAGTATTGGCCGCCCGTCGCCGTGGCAATCGAACGCAGCTGCTCCTCATCCAGCCGAACGTTGGCATAGCCGACGGCCTGGCGTCCGAACATATCACGCCCCAGAAAGGGGGCACGCCCCGTGGTTCCAATCCCGATGCTGTAGATCTTGATCCCCATCGTTTTGGCCGCCTTGGCCGCCTCCTCGGGCTTGATGAGACCGGTATTGGATTCGCCATCCGAGAGCAACACCATGATCCGTGATTTCACGCCGGCCTCTTCCAAACGGGCACACCCCGTGGCCAGCGCATCCCCGATGGCCGTCAACATCTCCTCCTGGTTCTGCAGTTGACCTTCCTTGCTGAATTGCTCCCGGGCAATCTCAACGCCCTGCAGACTATGCAACAGGGCGGCGTGGTCCAGGGTCAGGGGCACCCGGCTGGAAGCGAACCCGCCAAAGGTGACCAGCCCGATCAGGTCACCCTGCCGTTGCTGCACGAATTTTGAAAAGGTCTCCTTCACCACATCCAGTCGGGTGCGCTGCTTATCCGGGGTGGCAAAGTCCAGCGCCTGCATGGAGCCGGAACAGTCGACCACCATCTGGATGGCAATGGCATCGGATTTCCGGATCGTGCGTGAAAAAATGCTCTGGGGCCTGGCCAGGGCGACCACCAGGAGCGCCAGGCCGGCCAGGACCAGCAGGGGCGCCAGTGGCTGAAGCCGCGTCCGCCACGTTGCCCGATTGACCGGCAGCCGCTGGAACGCTGAAAACACAAGCGCCGGCCGCACCCGGCGGCGCAATACAACCCAAGTGGCCGCCGCGAGGAGCAGAAACAGCAAGAGATAATAGGGACTGCCGAGGTGCATGATGAGAGTTATGAGTTATGTGTTATGTGTTGAGAGGTGGAATCAGCATCCGTTTCGATATAGTTGCGGGCGGTTGAGGTGGCGGTGGTGACAGAAGCGGGATCGGGCCGGTGCCCGGCATATTTGACCAGGTCGGCAGCCTGCATAAAGTCATGCAGGCGCTTCACCACATCCCGGGAAAACCGGGCATCACTCGTCACGGCGGCCAGAAATTCCTCCGTCGTTTGTTCCGGGGCGCGGATGGCATGGGCCCGCTCAATGTACGCCCGCACAATCAGGGTCAATTCGAAGTAGAAATCCTTCACGCGGTTATGCCCGACCAGATCACGCGCCATCAATTCGGCCAGTTCGAACAGGGCCCGCTCCCGTGGCGACATGCGGCGCAGCTGAACCGCACGGCGGAGTTTCCGGAACACTCTCCAGAGCAGATAGCCCAGGGCGCCCAGTCCCACGACCATCATCGCATAGCCCAGCACCCCCTTGAGCCCCGGATAGATCCAGACCGGACCGAGCACCGCGGCGATATCCTTGCCGGGCGCCTCCTTCTGAAGCGCTTCAGAGGCCAGTACGACCGGCTTGGTCGGAAACCATTGTTCCAGTCCGGAGCCCGGGTCTTTCCAGGTGACGGCCATGGGGGCGACCCGGTATTCGCCGGCAATCTGGGGCGTGAGGCGGATATTACGGGTCCGGACCGTTTGGCCTCCGGCCAGGGTGGCCGGGCTATCATAGCTTCCCGACACCGCGAACCCCTTGACCCGGGAGTCAATGGCCGGCAGTTTGACGACCACATTAGTGGGCGACGTCATACGAATCGTCAGCAGGGTATCCCGATCGAGCCGCACCACGGGCGGATCAAACGACAAGACCACCTCAACCCGGCCCAGGGCGTTTTTTGAAACCAGTGGCTCGGCGGGGACTTCCGGGGCGGCCGCCAGACAGGCGCCCGCCAGCAGGCCCATCACGATCCCATTCAGCATGATCCTTCCTGAGTTCATATTCATCCCCGTGCCGCCCTCGTTTGCCGCTGCCGGAACAACTTGTGAATATCATCAATAAACGGCCGCTCCGTGGAGAGGTGGATGGCATCAATCTTGTTTTTCCGGAACAGCCGTTTAAGGGCCTCGGCCTCCTGCAGGGCTTTTTCACGGAACGCCTGGCGCAACGGCGGCGAGGAGGTATCCAGCAGTTCCACTTCGCCGCTTTCCGGATCTTGAATCTCCACCAGCCCCACATCAGGCAGTTCCGTTTCGCGCGGGTCGGCAATCGAAACGCAGACCACGTCATGGTGCCGGCCGGTTATCCGCAACTCCCGCTCAAAGCCGCTATCCATAAAGTCGGATATGATAAAGACCACGGTCCGGCGTTTCTGGACCTGATTCAGGAACTTCAGGGCTCCGGCCAGATTGGTACCCCGCCGCGTCTCCTCCGCCGCCAGGACCTCCCGCACCAACCGCATCACGGCCGTCCGCCCCTTGCGCGGCGGAATGGAGGCCTCAATACGGTCGCTGAACAGGATCAGCCCGACCTTGTCCTGGTTCTTGATGGCGGACAGGGCGAACAGGCAGGTGACCTCCGCCGCCAGTTCCGCCTTGGCGCGCTGGCCGGAGCCGAACGACTGCGAGCCCGAGACATCGACCAGGAACATGACGGTCAACTCGCGCTCCTCACAGTAGCGCTTGATGTAGGGCAACCCCATGCGGGCGGTGACATTCCAGTCAATGGACCGGATATCATCACCGGGCACATACTCCCGCACCTCGTCGAATTCGATCCCCTGCCCCTTGAATACCGAGTGGTATTCGCCGGAGAGATGCTCATCGACGAGCCGGTTGGTGACCAGGCGGATCTTGCCCACCTGCTTCATCAATTCTTTGACGTTGATGGCCATGTCTTTGAGGTAAAAGTGTTCAGTTGCTACGTTGTTATGTTGTTAAGTTCTTAAGTTGCCAGAAGGGCTTGATTCCCCTCAACAACTGAACAACCTGACAACTCCAAACTTTTTGCCCATCAGGGCACCGGGATTTCGTTCAGGATTTTCGCGATGATATCCTCGCTCTTCAAGTTTTCGGCCTCGGCTTCGTACGTCAGGATCAGCCGGTGGCGCAGGACATCGTAGGCGATCTCCTTGACATCCTGGGGCGTGGCATAGCCGCGGCCGTGCAGCAGGGCATTCGCGCGGGCGGCGATGTTCATATACAAACTGGCGCGGGGGGAGCCGCCATACTGGATGTGATGCCCGATATCGAGCTTGTAGTCCGCCGGCTTGCGGGTGGCAAACACGATATCCAGGATATAATCCGCGACCTTCTCGTCGCAATAGACCTGATCGAGAATGCCGCGGATATCCAGGATCTGGGCCCCGGACATCATCGGGCTGATCTTGATATCCGATTTGCGGGTAAAGCGGTTCATGATGCGGCGCTCATCATCCTTGGACGGGTAATCCACGCGGCACTTGAGCATAAACCGGTCAATCTGGGCTTCCGGCAGCGGATAGGTCCCCTCCTGCTCCAGGGGATTCTGGGTCGCCATGACCATGAAGGGTTCCGGCAGGGGATACGTCTTATCGCCAATGGTCACCTGATGCTCCTGCATGGCCTCGAGCAGGGCGGACTGAACCTTGGCGGGCGCGCGGTTGATTTCATCCGCCAGCAGGAGATTGGTGAAAATAGGCCCCAACCGCGGCGTAAACGTGCCCTCGCGCGGGTTGAATACCATGGTTCCGATGACATCGGCAGGCAGCAGATCCGGCGTGAAGCTGATGCGCTGGAACTTCAACCCGAGGGCCTGGGCCATCGTCTTGATGGCCGTGGTCTTGGCCAGCCCCGGCACCCCCTCAATCAGGAGATGGCCATTGGCAATCAACGCAATCAGCATACGATCCAGCAGGCGCTCCTGCCCAACCAGGACTTTATTCACTTCCTGTCGCACTGAATCGATGATCTCTTTCTGCCCGTTAATGATCCCCGCCGTAGCAGCCATTTCAGTACTCATAGTGTCTCTCCGTATAAAATGAACGTTCCCGTGAAGCTTTGACCCATTTGCAAGTATCAGCCAGCTTTATTAACATAATTGCTCTCTTTTTATCAAAATGATTTTTCAGGGGCGGTATTTTCCTTGCCTCCGGGGTCGACTGGACGTACAAATAGAACTCAATGAAAAAGGGGGGTTTCTCATGACAGTTATCCGACAATGGAGGTTGATCGCTCTGGCCTTTCTCTCGCTGGCACCCCCTCTCTTCACCGCCCAGGCTCAGACGGCACGATTTGATTCCTACGGCCTGGCCAGCGTGCCGCCCAATGCCAATATCCTGTTAGGCTCTTTTTCTTCCGATCTTTCGTTTTTCCAATCGGTTGGGGTCCGCCATATCCGCAGTAGTGGCGCCGGCATGGAGTACCTGTATACCGGGGGGGACGGACGCGTGAAGGCCGACGGTCTGGATTTCCCCCTCATCTCCCAGCTGACCGCCAGAAACTATCTGATCATCAGCAAATATCTCTCCATTGAAGCCTCCTTCGCCCTGACTTACCGTTATTTCCCGAACGCCACGGAGGACAACTCCTTTGATGTTGAAATTGTCGACCCCGGCTTTTACGCCACGATGGGGTCCTTCACCTTCGGGGCCGACAAGGACTCCTGGATGGGCTCATTCAACGGCCGGAACGCCCAGGCCTATTCCGGCTCGGAAAGCTCCGGCTTTTCAGCCAATCTCTCCGCCGACTTCGAGCTCACCCCTTTTGTCAGGGGGCGCATCTATGACCGCCCCTCCTATCGGATCGACTATGTGGATGCCCGTGGCTATACGGACAATCTGAGCGGTCAGCGCTACCCCGTATTCGTAAATATCGCAGGGCTGGACCTGGACTGGCAGATGGCGCCGGACAAGAATCTCGGCTACACCTTTTCCCGGACCGATACCGTCCCGCAGGATAACAACTACAATATCGATCGCAGCGTGATCTACCACCAGATGCTGGACTACCGCCAGCGCCTCAACCCCCTCACGACGGCGGGCGTCCGCGCCGATTATTACTGGCGCGACTACCTTGAGCAGCGCGGCTCCCAATTCCAGCAGGATTATATCGCCTACCTGAGTACGGACCTCACCGAAGACACCTCCCTGAACCTCTCCCTGGGTTACAGCATGGCGGAGTTGTCCGGGGGCCCCAACAGCGGATACGAGACGAACGGCGCATCGGACGTGATCATCGGGGGAGTGGGCGTGCAAACCCGGCTGACCGAAACATTGAGCCACGGCTTTGGCTATCAGCGCTACCAGCGGGCCGGCTTCATCGCCGGCTTCGAAGTTACCGACGCCTTCCGCTACAATATCAAATACGCCAATCCCGAGACCTGGGCCATCGGCTTCGCCTCCTCTTACGAATCCGTCACCCCCGCCCTGGCCGCCGCCGCCCCCTACACCGATTGGGCCAATCAGATTTCGGCCTCGCGTCCCCTGACCCACAGTCTGGTGCTCACCATGGCCACCGCCTATATCATGCGCATGAATGACACGCCTGACGCCGGCCAGATCGGGGACGGCGAGCTATTCCTCAGCAATGATTACGATACGTGGGCCACCACCGTGGGGCTGATCCAGACCCTGACCGACAAACTCAAGCTCTATACCTATGCCGAACATCTGGAGCGGCTCAGCAGCAATGAGCAGCTGGCAGGGACCCGGGACACCATCGGCATGACGCTGGGCTATTATTATGACTTCTAATTCTCCCCAAAAGCCCATGTCCCGTTCGCGCCAGATGGTGCTTTTTTCCGTATTTGTCCTGGTTACGGCCTGGGTCTGGGCGAATCTGCCACGTCTGGCTGCCGGCCAAAATGGCGTGCTCTCCTTTTTTCTCGGCTCCCTCTTTGCGCTCATCCTGATCTTCCGGACCAAGCTGCCGGGCGAACACTTTAAACTGCCGGGCTGGAGCCTGGGCCTTATCGGGGCCACGGGCACGCTCCTGGCTATTCCGGGCATGATTATTCCCGTTCATCAATTTGCATGGCTGGGTATCCTCATCATCCTGTACGCCGCCCTGGCCTGGGCCCTGCCCAGCCGCTACGGCAAGGACCTGATCCTCGCCCTGTTCCTGATCTACTGGATCCATCCCCTGCCCAGTCAGCTCTTCGGCCCCTTCCAACTGGCCATGCAGTCCCTGTCGGTCAAACTCAGCGAGGGGCTGCTGCAGGCGCTGAATGTCCGGGTGTGGGGGGATGACCTCGTGTTGCGGGTGGGAACAAAGGTGTTTGGTGTTCCCGAAGCCTGCAGCGGGATGAAAACGGCCATCACGGTCCTCTTTTGCGGCATGGGCGTGGGCCTGATCATGCGGTTCGGCAAGTGGGCCCTGGCCTGCCTGCTGACCGTGGGATTGATCCAGGTCCTGCTTCTCAATGTCATCCGCATTTCCGGCATGGTCTGGTTCGGCAAGGACAAGCCCGCCGGCTGGGATGAGCAGGCCCTGCACGACACCATGGGGATTTTCCTCCTGCTCGCCGTCGGCCTCATTCATCTGGATGCGGTGTTGCTCCGGCAGTGGCAGGTGTTCCGGCAGCGCATGAAAACCCTCACCAGGGCGAACGATGAAACTGGCGAGGATGACGAGAAAATCCGGCGCTGGCCCGTCTTCTGGCGTTTCGTTTTCAAGTGGTGGAAGCAGGGCGTAGCCCTCCTGATGGTTCTGGCCATTGCCTTGTTCTTCCGGCTCCATCTGAGCCCCTATCACCGCGCCCAGATGATCCGTGGCGTCGCGCAGGGACTCTTCACCCCGGATCCGGAGACGGCCCAGCGGGCCATTCAGGTGGCGTTAACCTTGGCACCGGGCGACGACGAACTCCTGCTGGATCTGGCAAGGATCAAGCTCAGCAGGGGGAAACAGGAAGAGGCCCTGCGCATTATCAAGCGCAAGCCTGCCAAGAACCGCTCGCTTGAGGAGCGGCTCCTTGAAACCCGCGCCCTGCTGGAG
>JBIKMI010000212.1:0-4983 GCA_044359285.1 Kiritimatiellia bacterium | reverse complement strand
CGATGTATCTGACCACGCCCAAGCTGGTGGTATTGCGTGCCCGCGCCATTGAGATGATGGGCTACCTCACCCGCGCCGCGGTGGAAGACAGCCCCATCCTGGAATCCCTGATTGAGCGGAATCACCAATGGACGGAGCAGCTGATCCGGGCCCGTGATTTTGAATCCCTGTCACGTGTGCTCACAGATGCCCTGAACGACTTTATCGAGAGAATCTATGTGCATGGGTTTAACCGCTCGAACACCCATGTCACCCGGGCCCTTGACTATATCACCCGCAACTATATGAAGCCCATCCGTCTGAAGGACATCGCACAGGAAGTGGGCCTGAGCCCCTATCGACTGGCCCATGTGGTCAAGGAGCACAGTGGCAAAACCCTGCTGCAGATGATTATCCACTCCCGGATCCAAAACGCACTCCACTTGCTCGGAAACACGAATAAATCCTGCACCGAAATCGCCTATGAAGTGGGATTTAATGATCAGAGCTATTTCATCAGGCATTTCAAGCGCCTGACCGGCGTGACGCCCGCCCGCTACCGCCGGACCCGGCTTAAGCCCGACGGCGGCGCTCTGCAAAACAGCAGCGCAAATTAAGTTTTCGCCCCGCTTTAGCGCTTCAAGATTGCTTGAAGCAAATCTCTTTCGATTCTGATTCATCGTTTTTTTTCATATATGCTTGAACTGCCCCTTCCTTCCATGCAATCATATTGTGATTTTTTTAACGGCTGAACTTTTAAGGAACTGTCATGGTTGCATCTTCAATTTTGTCGGGCCCGGTAAATGTACTGGTCCTTAATGCCGGGAGCTCATCCCTGAAATTCACCATGTATGCCATGGATAATGAGAAGATTCTGGCCAAGGGGATTGTGGAGCGCATCGGGCTGAACGAACCGTTCTTGAAATATGAACGGTTTGATGGCAGCAGTTTTAAAGAGCAGGCGCTGGTATCCACCCATGCGGAAGCACTGAAACTGGTCTGTGCAAAACTGGTGGAGAGAGATGTCGGTGTCCTGAACAGCCTGAAGGACGTCGAAGCCATCGGCCACCGCGTGGTGCATGGGGGCGAAAATTTCCATGACTCGGTAATTGTAACCAATGAAGTGAAAAACAATATCCACGAATGCGCCGCCCTGGCCCCGCTTCACAACCCCCCCAACCTCGGGGGAATCGAGGCTTGCCAGCTGGTTTTCGACGGCATCCCGAATGTGGCTGTTTTCGATACCGCGTTCCACCATTCGATGCCCGCCTCCTCCTATCTCTATGCGATCCCCTACGACTATTACGAGAAGTTCGGGATCCGCAAATACGGGTTTCACGGCACCTCCCACAAATTCGTCTCGTATGCCACCGCCGAGCTCCTGAAGGCGCCACTCGGCGAACTCAAGCTGATCACCGCCCATCTCGGCAACGGAGCCAGTATCACGGCCGTGGAACGGGGCAATGTGCTGGACACCAGTATGGGGATGACCCCTCTGAACGGGTTGGTCATGGGCACCCGGTGCGGGGATATTGATCCCGCGGTCGTCCTTTACCTGGCCCGCCGCGGTATGACCCCCGATGCCATCGACAAGCTCCTGAACAAGTGCAGTGGACTGCTGGGCGTCTCCGGGATCGGCAGCGGGGATATGCGTGATAATATCGCCGCCGCCGAGGCCGGGAATCTTCAGGCTCAACGCGGGATCCGGATGTTTGTCCAACGGCTGGTTTCTTATGTCGGCTCGTACTTCACCCTCCTTAACGGGGCCGACGCCGTGGTGTTCACAGGGGGCATCGGCGAGAACAGCTCCTATATCCGCGAACAAACCGTCCGCAAACTCGAATCCCTGGGTTGCTACCTGGACCCGCAGAAAAATAACCAGGCCATTGGACGGCCTGCCATTATCAGCACCCCTGAGAGCAAATTGAAGGCGATCGTCATGCCGACGAATGAGGAGTTGATGATCGCACGGGAGACCGTCCGCCTGCTTTCGATCCCAGTCAAGGCGATCATCCCCTGCCCTGCCTGCATTGCCAATTAATATCACGAGAAAGGTTCAGCCCCCATGTCACTCCTTGATACCCTGATCCCGAAAGCCAGCGCTGCCAGTCGCACCCTGGTTCTGGCTGAAGGCCATGACCCGCGGGTAATGCAGGCGGCCATTAAAATCGCCCAGCAGCAAATCGCCAAAGTCATTGTGCTGGCCACGCCGGAGGAGGTCCTTAAATCGGCGGGGGGCCTCTCCTTTTCCGGGTTGCCCGTCACCCTGCTGGATTACCTCAACTCCCCTGATCTTGAGCGCCTGGCTCTGGCCCTGTTCGACCTTCGCAAACACAAAGGCCTGACGGTGGACCAGGCCCGGACCCTGTTGAAGGATCGCCTGTATTTCGGCGACATGATGGTTCGCCTGGGACTGGCTGACGGGCTGGTCGCCGGCAGCATCGCATCCACACCAGACATGGTGCGGGCGGCGTTTCAATGTGTGGGCACAGCGCCCGGCATCAAAACGGGCAGCAGTTTCTTTGCCATGGAACTGGCGAAACCAACCCCTTCAGGCGATTCGGTACTGCTCTATGCCGATTGCGGGGTCAATCCAAATCCCACCGCCGAGCAGCTGGTGGACATTGCCTTGGCGACCATTGCCTCCCATAAGGCCCTGATCGGGGGACAGGCCCGCGTTGCCATGCTCTCTTTTTCCACACGCGGGAGCGCGCAGCATCCGCTGGTTGATAAAATGATCAAGGCCACGGAATTGACCCGTAAGCGCGTGGCGGAACTGGGGCTGGATGCCTTGGTCGATGGGGAGCTTCAGGTGGATGCCGCCATGGTTCCCGGGGTGGCGGCCAAAAAGTGTCCGGACAGTCCCCTTAAAGGCGCGGCCAACGTCTTCATCTTCCCCGATCTTCAGGCGGGCAATATTGCCTACAAAATCACGGAACGGCTGGCGGGGGCCCTCGCCTATGGCCCCATTCTGCAGGGCCTGGCCAAGCCGGTGAATGATCTCTCCCGTGGCTGTAGTGCCGATGATATTGTCGGGGTCGCCGCAATCACAATTTGTCAGTCTTTAGGTTAATGAGGTAAACACGAATAAGGAGGAGGTAATCCATGTTTTTTGATCCCCTGTATTTTCTTTTTATCGGACCCGGCATGGTGTTGGCATTAATCGCCACCTTCAAGGTTAAATCCACTTTTGCCCGCTATTCCCAGGTGATGGCCACCTCCGGCCTGACCGGGGCAGAAGCCGCGCGCCAGATGCTGGCTCGCAACGGCGTCACGAACGTCAAAATCGAGCGGGCCAGCGGGTTTTTGAGTGATCATTACGATCCCACCTCGCGCACCCTGCGTTTATCGGAGGGGGTGTACGACTCCCCCTCCCTGTCGGCCATCGGCGTGGCCTGTCACGAGGCGGGCCATGCCCTGCAACATGCATCGGCATACGTCTGGCTCGGGCTCCGGTCGTCGCTGGTTCCCGCCACGCAGTTCGGCAGTATGGGGTCCTATATCTTCTTTCTGCTGGGCATGTTCATGCACAGCCCCAAGATGATCCTGATCGGCATCGTCCTGTTCAGCGTCACCGTGCTATTTTCCCTGATCACCCTCCCTGTTGAGTGGGATGCCAGCGCCCGCGCCAAAACGCTGATGGTGTCCTCGGGAATCGTCAGTATCCGCGAACAGGAGGATGCCGGCCGCGTCCTGAATGCGGCGTTTCTCACCTATGTGGCATCGGCCATCACCGCCCTGCTCACCCTGCTCTATTATCTCTTCCGGGCAGGTCTGCTGGGTGGCCGGCGTAATGATTAAGGAGTCCATTCCCATGCCAAAGGTGCTGGTTCCACTCGCCAACGGGACGGAGGAAATGGAAGCGGTTATCGTCATTGATATCCTGCGCCGCGCCCAATGGCAGGTCACGACCGCGGGCATTGAACCGGGACTCCTGACCGCCTCACGGGGGGTGCGACTGATGCCCGATACGCAGTGGGCTGACATTACCCCCTCCGATTTCGATATCTTAATGATCCCCGGCGGCGGCCCGGGCGTGGAGCAGTTCCTGAAGTTCACACCGCTACTCGAAACCATCCGCCAGTTTTGCCGGGCGGATAAGTGGGTGGGCGCCATCTGTGCGGCCCCATTAACCCTCCAGGCGGCGGGGGTGCTAACCGGGAAAAAGGCCACCTGCCATCCGGCGGTGGCCGACCGGCTGACCGTGACGCCACGTCTCAACACCCGCACCGTGGTGGATGGGCATCTCGTCACCAGCCAGGGGGCCGGCACCACATTTGACTTTGCCTTAACCCTGGTGCGGCTGGTGGATACTCCGGCGAAGGCCCAAACCATCGCCGATAGCATCGGGCTTAATACTTAATCGGGGCGAAAAGCGGATAACCGCCCAGTTTCTCGCGTCCCTTCAGGAACCCGAGCTCGATAAGAAAATCGATCTCTTCTACTTTCCCACCTGCCCGCTCAATCAGCTTGGCGGACGCCAGCGCGGTTCCCCCCGTGGCCAGCAGATCATCCACCAGCAAAACCGGCTCGCCAGGGGTAAAGGCATCGACATGAATGGCCAGTGTGGCCGACCCGTATTCGAGATCGTAACTCTCTTCATAGGTCTGATAGGGCAATTTGCCCTTCTTGCGGATGGGCACCACACCCGCCTTTAACTTATAAGCCAGGGCCGACCCGAACAGAAAACCACGGGCATCAATCACGGCTATTTTGCGTATCCCCTTATCCCGGTGGCGCTTAGCAAAGATATCAATTGCCGCACGAAACAATTTCGGGTCATTCAGAATCGGGGTAATATCTTTAAAAATGATGCCCGGCTTGGGAAAATCAGGAACATCACGAATCGCCTTCTTCAGATTCCGTATACTCATTATGGTGACCCTCCATTATAATGCACTAAATCCCGGCCCTGTGTCAGGAGTGGAGCCGATAATAGATGAGGTTATGGTCCGAACGCAATACAAACCCGCGGCTTCAGGGAAGGAGCCCCCCCCTCCTCCT
>JBIKMI010000210.1:0-5009 GCA_044359285.1 Kiritimatiellia bacterium | reverse complement strand
CACCACGTCGGGGGTGCTGGATTTATCAACATAGCCGGGAATCCCCAAACGCTGGATGCGATGGATGCAGTAGGGATCCAAGCGGGCGGACAGAATGACAATCTTGATTCCGGGGATTTCCTTCAGAAGCGCTTCAGCCAGCGCGATACCGTCCATGTCCGGCATCATCACATCAATGAGCGCCACATCCGGTCGGAGCTGAAGACAGAGCTGCAACCCTTCCCGGCCATTGTGGGCTGCTCCGGCAAAGGCGAAACGTTCGTTCCTGCTCACCCAGGCTGAAAGCATGCTGGCAACGAGGACTTCATCCTCAACAATCGCAACTCGAATAGGTGTCACTCCTTGCATTCCAGACTATTACCCTAATCCTTAACGGAGAACCAGTAAAAGCGATGACGTCTAAACCTGCCAAATACAGGAATACAGTTCTAATATGAATCACTTGAGGGCCGGACAAGGAATATCGTCCGAAGTAAAAGGCATAATGAGTAGCGACATGTTGGCACATCACGCGCATCCAGTGGAACCCGCATTGCTTGCCCGTGAGCAGCAATATCAATTACCACCAGGATCACCGCACCCGCCGCAACCGGTAACAGCAGAAACATCCATTTCGCATGATCATGGACGGCAATGAGCGCCGTGGCACCGCCAGGCGGATGCGTCGTATGTGTCAGATACATCGCCACAATGGCAAGCCCCACCGCACCGGCCAGAGCGAGCGGGCCGAAACCGACAAACCTGGCCATAACACAACCGACCAGCGCAGAAAGGATATGTCCACCGAGCACATTGCGAGGTTGTGCTAAAGGGCTATCAGGTGTCCCATAGAGAAGCACCGCCGAAGCGCCAAATGAACCGATCAACAATTCATGGCCGGAAAGAGCCGCCACGCCGGTAATAGCCAGGATACCGAATGCGGCGGCTACAAACCCCAGATCGCATGCTTCCAGTTCCGCACTGGACGTGACACCGGGGCCAGTGGCACACGGAGTTTTCCTAAAAAACTAAGTAACCTTTTTTTCATTGATCCGACCCACCGTCGCGGCGGTTCAACTTAAACAATCGTCTAGCGGGGGGAAGACGGAGGCGCGGGTGTTGAGTTGCCAGTCAGCAGCGTATCGGGCGTGAGTGTGGCGGCCGACGTCCCCGGCGGCCGATTGAGTGCCTTCATGAATTCCGACAGATTGGAAAGAATGGCGAAGGTCACGATCTGAACGCCGGAAAATCCTTCAATTGCCCGAAGGATCTTCCTGAACCGGGACACTTCCTCCAGGGCGTTATCGAGCGCCTGGATATCCATCAACTCCGTGGCAGCCCGGAACTGGCGCATCTGAATTTCATCCTCATCAGACGTGTTCCACCCACGGGGGGCAGGCGCCTTGAGCAGTGCTTTTTTTGCCAGTTTCCTTGCTTGTATCTTCATGCCTCTCTTTGTTGTGAAAAGGCGTGAATTGTCACTAAAAGAAGGACGGATTCAAGCGTGGAGTTTTTCGGCACAGATGATATGCGGGTTCACTTCAGGACATACCGACCATTCTTCAAGGTCCCGATGCGTTCGATCAAGCCCGCTTCGAGGAGTGGATTCAGTATATCCATGGCCCCTTGTTTGGACACACCGACCCCTTCCCAGATCTCGCGGGGCGACAAGCCGCCTTTAACACGGAGGAGGTTTAATAACTGTTCCTGTTTTGGGCGCAAGACCACCCTTCCGACGCCCCTGGATGCACTCAACTGCTGTATTCGCCGCCAGACCCGTTCCAAGGTTTGCTGAAGGCCTTCGGCACAATAGTCGAGCCAGGTGGTTAGGTCCCCTCCCTCAAGACGTACCCTCTGCAGGGCCTCATAGTACCGAGGCCGATCCTCCCAGTAGAATTCATCTACTGAAAATATATGGTTGGAATCGAAACCCCGGCGATACAGTTCCCATAAAGCCAAGGCGCGACCGGTACGACCATTGCCATCGGCAAAAGGATGAATATCCTCGAAGCGGTAGTGAAGGATGGCTGAACTGAGAACCGGTGACAGGGAAGACGCCTGGGTGTTCCACCACTCCAGTAACTCGAACATCAGGCCGGACACCTCATGGGGAGGCGGGGGAACATGCGGGCCGACGCGTACGCGGATAGTTCGGTAGGCCCCCGCTTCCCCTTGATCCATGACCTGCCCAGCCATGATCGCATGCAGGCGAAACATGTCATCGTGGGTCAACTTCATCTTTGAGGCGTGATTCTCGATATGCCGCAGGGCGGCAAAATAGTTGAGGATCTCGCGTCTCGCCCGTGACGGGGCCGTTGCCAGTTCCTGATGTGATTCCAGCGCCCGGACCTCCTCAAGAGTCAATGGATTGCCTTCGATGGCTGTCGAAGAATGGGCATTCCGAACGCGGGAATCCTTCTGAAGGGCGGGAATCCACGTTACCTGTATGGATGCATTCTGGATTCGCTCCCTTAACGCCGCAACTTCCTCAATCCGAGTCAATAACGACGACGATATCTTGAATATAGGCTCAAAACTCATGGCAAGATCCTATCAATGGGTCAAGCGTGGGTCAAGTAATGAGTCAAGTGACTTTCACCCTACGAATACGGATGAGTTCATCAAGGCCCGCTAGTGTTCACCGATGTGATCATGCCCGGTATGAACGGGCGGGAAATGTCCGAGCGACTCCTGGCGAACCGACCGGACCTGAAAGTCCTCTTCATGTCCGGCTACACGGCCGATGTGATCTTGAACCAGAAAGTGCCGTACGAAGGGCTGCACTTTATCCAGAAACCCTTTTCGCGCGACGACCTGGCCCGCAAGGTGCGTGAAGTGCTGGGATAAGCCGGGGCGGGCGGTTGAATTCAAAGCGACAAAGCACCCTCAGAAGGCGTTTTGCGGGCAACAAGGCTGGTCTGGAATCCGAAGCGTGAAAACAGCTCCTTGTCCCGGCTGACTTTTCACGTCAAAAGCGCCGCCGGAGAGAATCAGTCGCTGCTTAATGCTGTGCAGTCCAAAACCGTTTCTGGAATCGCCCGCATTAAGCGCCGCTTCAGGATTAAACCCGACGCCTTTATCCGAGACGGTCACCTCTACCCAGTCGGGATGCGGGCGAGTCAGGGCCACACAGGCCGTCAGGACGCCTGAATGCTTGACAACATTCAGGAGCAGCTCACGCACGGCATGAAAGGCCAGCACCCGGGCGGTCTCGGATGACGGCTCCGCCTCAGGCAGCGCCTCCACGGTGACCTGAAGGCGGTGATCTTCGAGCTTCTTCTGGCACAACCATTTCAAGCCACTGACAAGTCCCTGCTGGAGAATGGCCGGACTGAGGTCACTCGTCAGAGACCGTGAAACGGCCAGTACTTGTTTCAGCAATTCCGATGCGCGCTTGAGATCCGCCAATGCGGACCCCCGCGTGCCCGGGTCCGCGGATAATCCGCTTTCGACGAAGAACCTGGCCCCAATCACCAACTGCTGAAGGTCATCATGCAAAATGTGGGCCAGTCGTTTCCGCTCATTATCCTCCGAGCAAACCAAGGCGGCGGCCAGCGCCTGGGTTTGCTCTGCCAAACGGGCCAGTTCTTTCCCGTGCTTGACCCGCTCTTCTTCGAACTGCTTCCGTTCAGTAATGTCTACCATCACTCCCTGCAGAACAAAGGCCCGTCCGTCGTTGTCGCGGATAATCCGGCCCGAATCATGGAACCACACCACCTGCCCATCGCTAGAAAGCATGCGGTATTCGATATCAAGCGGCGCACCGGATCGATGACACCCGGCGACCTGCCGCATCACATGATCGCGATCAGCAGGATACAGGTGGGTATACCAGAGGTCCGGGCTCTCAACGCATTGTTTGGCCTGCAGCCCTAGAATGGACTCGATCTGGGGGCTGATGTAAAGGGTCGTAAAGGTTTCGTCGACTGCCTCGGTATAGACAATAGCGGGAATCTGCTCCACAATCGCGCGGGTTTTCGATTCGCTTTCGTTACACGCCTTGATCTGGTCGTTAAGCTTCTGCCGCATCGATTCCATTGATCGCGCAAGGGTCTGGAGTTCAAATATCCCTGCGGGAACTAATGCCGTCTCCAGATCACCCTCGGTGATGCGGTGGACATCGCGGGTGAATTTTTCAATGGGTGCGGCGAGGGACCTCGCCAGCAGCCAGCTTAAGATAATGACAAAAGCAACAATCATCAGACTGACTACAGTCGATACCAACAGCGTGTGACGCACCATCGCATCAAGTCCACCAAGCTGGATGCTGGCGCAAAAAATATGAATACGCCCGAGTTCGTCCCGTTCCGGGATCAGCACCATGCGGCCATTGCCCCATTTATTATGAAACGTGGAGTAAACAGGATTCATCGAACTGAGCGCGGGGGCGAATGCCATGGGATCAGTATGCACTTCCAGGAATTCGGCATTATCTGACAATGGATCGTTCAGGTCCGCGTGGGTGGCAGAAGTAAATTTGAATTGTCCGTCGACGGAAATCACACTCCAGATATATTGAAGGCCCAGTTTACGGCACAAGGCATCGTTATCGGCCACAATCTGGTCATACCCCTCTTTAAGGGGAAAGTCGTTCCCGGGCAGACGGTCGAGGTATTGCCGCTTGAAATTGGCGCGGGCGCACTCGGCCGCAGTGAGGAGCTTCCCGTCAGCCTCCTCAAGAATTGCATCCTTTCTGACTTTTAGAAGAATCGCGGTATAGGAAACGGCGCACGTCAGGATGAGCAGAACCATCACCCCGAAAAATCTATGTTGCAAAGAGTGTCGATTCACGGGCAAGCGCCTGAGAATCTTTGAGAATTTGCAAATCGTCGTCAGAAACATTCGATGCATATCCCCCCCCCGCCTACATGCTTCTCAATTCCATCAAACTTTGCACGCATCATGAATGCATATGCCCCCGGCGGCAAGAACCAAATCAGGCCGCGAAACAGGCAGGGCAGACGCATCTAATTTCTTGATTCTGTCAAAACTGGTTCCGGAAAGTTGCTGAGGCGATTACGTGAGGCGGC
>JBIKMI010000305.1:0-3460 GCA_044359285.1 Kiritimatiellia bacterium | reverse complement strand
GAGTGCCGCAAGCGCAGTGTCACCGATTTGACCGCCGCCGGCCTGATTGAAAAAATTGATGTGCATCCCCACGCCGTGGGGCATTGCTACCGGTGTGATACGGTGGTCGAGCCACGACTCTCCCTGCAGTGGTTCGTCAAGATGAAGCCGTTGGCGGAACCGGCGCTCCAGGCGGTGGTCGACGGGCGTGTCAAGTTTGTGCCCGAGCGCTGGAACAAGGTCTATGCCGAGTGGATGGGCAATATCCGCGACTGGTGTATCTCCCGCCAGATCTGGTGGGGACATCGTATTCCCGTGTTTTATTGTGATGCCTGTAATCACCAGTGGGCGGCACGCGGGAAGCCGGAGCAATGCCCCACATGCAGCGCGACGGCGATCCGCCAGGATGAGGATGTCCTCGACACCTGGTTCTCCTCGTGGCTATGGCCGTTCAGCACTTTCGGGTGGCCCCAAAAAAATACCGACCTGGCCCTCTATTATCCCGGGAATACCCTGGTGACCGCCTCGGAAATCATTTTCTTCTGGGTGGCCCGGATGGTGATGGCCGGCATTGAGTTCATGGGCGACGTGCCGTTCCGGGAGGTCTACATTCACGGGACCGTGCGGGATGACAAAGGCCGGAAGATGAGCAAGAGCCTGGGGAACTCCATTGATCCGCTGACGATCATCGAGGAATACAGTGCGGACGCCCTTCGTTACAGCCTGATGATGATCACGGCGACCGGTCAGGATGTCTTTCTCTCGAACGATAAGTTCGAAATTGGCCGCAATTTCGGAACCAAGATCTGGAACGCCGCCCGCTATATGCAGATGCAGGATCCCGCGGGACCTGTGCGCGGTTCGGTGATGTTCAACCCGGCCTTGCTGAGTGCGGATGACCGGCATATCCTGGCCAAGCTCAGCCAGGCAATTGAATCCTGTACGGATAACCTCAAGCGCTACCGCTTTAATGACGCGGCCCAGGACCTCTATGGCTTTATCTGGCATGAATACTGCGACTGGTATGTCGAGTATTCCAAGGATGTGCTCTATGGCCAGGATGCTGCACGCCGCGCCGAAGTGCTGAAGGTGATGCATTTCTCGTTTTCAACCGCGCTGCGCCTGCTCCACCCCTTCATGCCGCATTTGACTGAAGAGTTATGGCACGGCATGGGGTATGGCGCCGATGACGAGACGATCATGCTGGCGCCCTGGCCCACGCCGCTGACGGCGGATCTGGCCCAGTGGGGCGGGACCCCGGAGGTGGTGCAATACGTGGATGCCCGGCATGAATTGATCCGGATAGGGCGGATGCTGCGCGCCGACTGCAGTATCGCGCCTGGCCAGAAGCTGGATTACATCATCAAGGCGAATACGCCGCAATTGGCGGAGCAGCTGAAGGCGGATGCCGGGACCCTGGCCGCCATGCTCAAGGCGCGGGTGATTACGGTGGATCCCGCCTTTGTGCCGGCGACGGCCATGCCCAGCGCCCTCACCCCGATCGGTGCGCTCTATATGCCGATTGAGGGACTGGTCGATGTGAAGGCGGAATCCGCCAAACTGTCCAAACAGTTGGAAGAACTGGGCGGGCATCTGGAGCGGGCAACACTCAAGCTCAATAACCCCAATTTCTTCAATAAGGCCAAGCCCGAGGTGGTGGCTCAGTTTGAGAAATCACGGCAGGAGCTCCAGGATAAATACAACAAAGTGAAGCGTCTGCTCGAACTCATGGGCTCGTGACGGGATGGATGAGTTATGGGCGACGTTTACATTACGACTGAAAAACGGCAGGCGCTTGAAGAGCGGATGATCAAGCTGGGAATCCTGGAGAAGGATCTGGTCGAGAAATTCGTGTTGGGTGCCGGATCCGGCGGCCAGAAGCTGAATAAAACCTCTTCCTGCGTCTTTTTGCAACACGCCAAATCCGGACTTGAAATCAAGTGCCAGCGCGAGCGGTCACGGGAGCTGAACCGGTTTGTGGCCCGCCGTGAATTATGCGACCGGCTCGAGGAGCGGACACTCGGGCAGCAAAGCGCCCGTCAGCAGGCCAATGAAAAAATCCGCCGCCAGAAACGCCGGCGTTCCCGCCGCCAGAAGGAAAGGGTGCTGGACGACAAGAAAAAGCATTCGGTGAAAAAACAAGCCAGACGGAGTGGAAATTTTGAATCCTGAATCGTTGCAGACGGCCGGACAGAAGATCCGGGAGTGGTTAATACGCTGGGCCTTGATGGCCATTGCGGTGTGGATGTCGGATATCCTGGTGACCGGGGTCTATACGGACGATTGGGCGAGTCTGCTGGCTGCGGCCCTGATGCTCGGGATCTTAAATGCCCTGATAAAGCCCATCCTGGTCGTGGTGGCCATGCCGTTGGTTGTACTGACACTCGGCTTCATGCTGCTCTTTATCAACGCCTTTCTGCTGTTGCTCACGGCAAAACTGGTGCCCGGCTTCCATGTAATGGGGTTCGGCTCTGCGATGTGGGCCTCGCTGGTCATCAGTATTGTCAGTATGATTCTGGGAAATAATCGAAAGAGCTTCCGGCGGGCCGCCCGTAAGCCCCCGTCACCAGAGGCGTATTCCGAGCCGACGCGGATCAGGACTCCGCCACCCGGAAAAGGCCCGATTATTGATGTATAATTTATGAAAACTAAAGACCCGAAAGACCCTGGATTGAAAAGTTCATTTGACCTCGCGATGGAACGCATGGCGAAGCGGGGCGAGGCGATTACCGCTGTAACTGAAGAGCAGAAGCAGGCGATGGCGGAGGTGGCCAGCCGCACCAAGGCGAAAATCGCGGAGATTGAGATCCTCTATGGCGGGAAAGTGGCGGAAGCCCGGACGGCGGGGGATGCCGCGAAGGCGGATAAAATCGAGGAAGAGAAGCGCCACGAAATCGCCAGACTACGTGATAAAGAAGAGTCCGAGCGGCAACGGATCCGTTCCTGCTGAGTGTCGGAACCTGAGCCCCTATGAAGTCTCACCGCAAACGCATCCTGGTAATCAAGCTCAGCTCGCTGGGTGATCTTTTCCATGCCCTGCCTGCGGTGAATAACCTGCAGGTGATGCTGGATGCGGAGGTCGACTGGGTTACACAGCCTGAGTATGTGGAACTGGTCAGCTCTTTTCCAATGGTGTCCAAGGTGATTCCTTTTCCCCGCCGGCAGTTCTGGAGTCGTTCACGGGCGCTGGTGCGGGCGGTCCGGGAAACCCATTATGATTATGTGGTCGACCTGCAGGGGTTGATCAAGAGTGCGATTGTGGCGCGCTGCGCCCGCAGCTCCCTGCGTATTGGCCCCTCGTTTCAACGGGAAGGGGCGCGCTTCCTGTATGATGTGGTGGCGGGTCCACGGAATAAAGAGCGGCATGCCGTTGAGGAAGCGCTGGATGTGGTGCGCTATCTGGGCTTGACCGTGATGCCGGCTTCATTTCCCGTTCACTTTCCAGCACCCGCTCTGGACCCGGCGACTCCGCGCGTGGCGA